>JBKJRA010000048.1:0-11468 GCA_046594975.1 Pyrinomonadaceae bacterium
ATTTCAGCCGCTTTACAAATGCCATTGCGACATCAAGAAAGAAATCCGTCGAAGACGTAAAAGCACTCGTGGATAACGCTCCGTATAATGCTGTCAAAGCAAAAGAACTCGGCCTGATCGATGACGCTTTCTATCCAGAACAGGTCGATGCCGATCTCAAAGCCAAACTCGGTTACGCCACCGACGCAAAGCTCCGCAAAGTCAGCGGCGGCGATTATCGTGAGATTCCGTCCGATAGCCTCGGCCTTAACACAGGTGAAAAGATCGCGGTCATTTATGCGTCCGGGGCAATAAACATAGGGCGTTCGAGCAACGGCCCACTCAATGGCGAGATGGTCGGTTCGGATACGTTGGTCAGTGCGATCAACGACGCTGCCGAGGATAAATCGATCAGGGCTATAGTGCTTCGTGTCGATTCGCCCGGCGGATCGGCACTCGCGTCCGACCTAATGTGGCACGCCATCGAAAACGCAAAAGCTAAAAAGCCCTTCGTCGTTTCAATGTCGGATGTGGCCGCTTCGGGTGGGTATTACATCGCCTGCAACGCCAACAAGATCGTCGCCGAACCTTCGACCATCACCGGTTCGATCGGTATGTTTATGGGCAAACCCGTAATCAAAGGTTTCTACGATTGGCTCGGTGTCAGTAACGAATATGTAATGCGCGGCAAAAATGCCGGTATCTTTCGCGAGACCGAAAAATTTACCGAAGGTGAACGTGCAAAAATGACCGAACAGGCGAACGGTGTCTATTACGATAACTTTGTGCCTAAGGTCGCCGCCGGACGTAAAAAGACCAACGAAGAGGTAAACACTCTCGGCCAGGGACGCGTTTGGACCGGCACGCAGGCAAAAGCTAATGGCCTGATCGACGAATTTGGCGGACTCGAAAAAGCGATCAGCATTGCCAAAGAACTTGCGACTCTGCCCGCTGACAAAGATGTCAAACGCATAGTCTTTCCGGCTCCGCGTCCATATTTTGAAACACTCTTTGGCGGTGGCGATGACAACTCGACCGAAACAAAGGCTCAACAGGCACAGGCCGCGGTGCTCGAATCGATGCCCGCAGATATTCGCCGTGCATTTCGTTACGCCGCCCTGTTTGACCAGATGCAGCGTGGCCAAGCGATGCTAATGATGCCATTCGAACTGGATATCAAATAGCGTTGACATTTGCGGCGGCCGCGAATAAAGTTTTTATCAATTAACTCAAGGGGGCAAGTGGAATTTTAAGCTAAATTTCAATTGTCCTTTTTTCTTTAAAACTGGAGGGTAAATGTTGCGAATAATACTTGGCGTGATCGTCGGATTTATTATTTGGTCGATAGTTTGGGTCGGCGGCGAGCAGGCGCTTGCGTCGCTTTGGACTGATTTCGGAAACCATTCGCGAGAAGCCGAAAAAGCTGTTACAAATGGAACGGCTCTTGAACCAAATGCGATTTTTGCAGTGGTCAATCTGCTCCGCAGCTTTCTAACATCAATGATCGCAGGCTATATGACGGCTCTCGTCGCGGGTGAATTCAAACGCTCGACAATGGTGCTCGGCCTGATACTCCTAGCCGTCGGCGTCGCAGTCGAGTATATGTTTTGGAACGTCGCACCCGCGTGGTATCACATCTTGTTTGTTATATTTTTGATCCCGATGACCATTCTCGGAGGCAGGCTGCGTAGGTCAAATTAGCGGCTTGATCGCAAGCGGCAACGGCAGCCAAGGCTGCGGACGTGCGTAAGTTTTCGTATTCAGATCGTCAACCAGAGCCTCTTGTTCGGTCAATAAATGTCCGGGCGGGAGGTCTTTTTCGTTTTCGTAACAGGCGTGTGTGATGCAGGCGAGAGGCTTGGCAGTGTGGTGAACGAGGCAACCGATTCCTTTTTCAAATAGCGGACAAGCATAGGTTTGGGCAAATGTATCGCCCTCTGCGTTTAGCGAGTATTTCTCGATCGTATCATCAATACGATCTTGGATAGCGGCCTGATGTTCAGCAGAAAATGTTTCGAGCGTCTGCCTGATCGCCACGGCTTCGAGACGCGAAATGTGGACATTTACAAAATGCGCATCGAGACAGCACGCACCTTGCGTCTCGCAGGTTAGACAGCTTTTGGCTTTGCGTTCGTAAGACTCGGCAATATCAGATCTGAAGTTATTTTTCAGGGTTTTTAATCTCTCAAGTGCCTGTGTCTCGCTCAGCAGTTTCATTACTCGCACGTCTGTCGTGTTACAATCTTAAAAAATTGATTTTACTTTATCGAGGAGAATTATGTTGAAAGAAGGCGACAAAGCACCTAATTTTGAATCAAAAGACCAAAACGGCAACACCGTAAAGCTCGCAGATTTTGCCGGCAAGCGCGTCGTGCTGTATTTTTATCCTAAAGACGACACACCCGGATGCACAAAAGAGGCCTGCTCATTCCGCGATGCAGACGATAACTATAATTCAAAAAACATCAAGGTTCTCGGCGTTTCGACCGACAACGAAAAATCGCATCTGAAATTCATCTCGAAATTCCAGCTGCCGTTTGACCTGCTTGCCGACACCGAAAAGCAGATCGTCGAGGCCTACGGCGTGTGGGGCGAAAAGAGCATGTACGGCAAAAAATACATGGGCACATTTCGCAAGACTTTCCTGATCGACGGCGATGGCACGATCGTCAAGATATTTGATAAGGTGGATGTCGCGGCTCACGCCGACGAGGTTCTCGCAGCTTTCGGAGAGAAATAATTCTATGAAAAGAATTGTGCCTTACATGCTATTTGCCGTTTGTTTGATCGCCGCTTTGGCGTGTCAAAAGACCCAGGTTGCCGAATACAAAAAACTTCAAAACGACGGTGAGGTTCCTCGCGTCAGCGCCGAAGATGCTAAAAAGGATGTTGACGCCGGTAATGCTGTCGTCGTTGACAGCCGGGCCGAGACCGCATTCAAACAAGAGCACATCGCCGGAGCGATCAATTTCCCGTTCGGGTTTAAGGATGATTTTTCAAGCCTGCCAAAAGGAAAGAAAATACTCGTCTATTGTGACTGACCGAGCGAACACACGAGTGCCAGTCTGGCATTCCAAATGAATCAGAAAGGGGTCGCAAACACATACGCCATCGTCGGCGGGACGAGAGCCTGGAAAGCTCTAAATTATCCGATGGAAAAGAGCGAATAGACTTTAGTGCCTAGTGTCGTAGTCGACCATTTCCGAAATATCACGGGAGTATCATGAAATTATTTATCTCATTTTGCCTTTTGATCGCAGGCTGCGTGGCGGCCTATGGACAAAAGACGGAATACAAGAAATTTGATAGCGACGCAGATGTGCCGCGTATCAGCGTAGAGGATGCGAAAAAGGATTACGACGAGAAAAATGTTGTGATCGTCGATGCCCGCGCGGCCGAGATCTACAAACAAGAGCACATTAAGGGTGCGATCAATATCCCGCTGGGTTCGCCCGCTTCGGAATTCGACAAACTGCCGAAAAATAAAAAGATAATCGTCTATTGTTCCTGACCGTCCGAACACACGAGTGCCAGTTTGGCATTCCAAATGAATCAAAAAGGTATCCAAAACGTATTTGCCCTTAAAGGCGGAACTCAGGGCTGGAAATCCTCAGGTTACCCGATGGCAAAAAGCGAGTAAGATTAATTTATTTCAAAAGTTCGTCGCAGATACGTCCTGCCGTTTTACCATCCCACAGCGGCGGAATTTTTGTCTCTGAAATATCATATCTGGAATCAAGTATCTCGAAAGCAGATCGTTTGATCTTCTCAGGATCAGTCCCGACCAAGACATTAGTTCCCATCTCGATCGTGATCGGCCGCTCAGTATTGTGCCGCAGCGTTAGGCACGGAATCCCAAGCACGGTCGTTTCCTCTTGCAGCCCACCGGAATCCGTCATCACCAACTTTGCTCCGCTATACAGCCGCATAAAATCCAAATAACCGAGTGGCTCAATAAGTCTGATACGCGACGCGGCAATCTTTTCTTCGAAGCCGAATTCCTCGATCTTTGCTCGCGTTCGCGGATGAACAGGAAAGATTATCGGCAGCTTTTCGGAGACTGATATAAGAGCTCCGAGTATTCCCGACAGCGTATCTTTATCATCGACATTCGACGGTCGATGCAGTGTCATCACAGCGTATTCACTGGCGTCTATGCCAAGACCCTCGCGTACGGTAGAGTTTTCAGCGATCTTGAGATGATCCAATAGCGAATCGATCATCACATTACCCGTAAAACGAATTCGCTCCGCCGGAATGCCTTCGTGGGCAAGATTTACATCCGCGTCCTGCGATGTCGTAAACAGCAGATCCGAGATCGAATCGGTCAATATGCGATTGATCTCCTCCGGCATCGCACGGTCACGCGAACGCAATCCCGCCTCGACATGGGCGACCTTCACACCGAGCTTTGCACAAACCAATGAGCATGCGATCGTCGAATTTACATCACCGACGACCAGAACCCAATCCGGTTTTTCACGCAGCACGACCGGCTCAAACTCGGTCATTATTTTCGCCGTCTGCACGGCATGCGACCCCGATCCTACACCAAGGTGAACATCAGGTTTCGGCATACCAAGATCGTCAAAGAATGAATCCGACATCGCCGCATCGTAATGCTGCCCGGTGTGCACGATCATCGGCAGAAACT
Organism: Pyrinomonadaceae bacterium; assembly: GCA_046594975.1. Taxonomy (GTDB): domain Bacteria; phylum Acidobacteriota; class Blastocatellia; order Pyrinomonadales; family Pyrinomonadaceae; genus OLB17. The sequence goes on from JBKJRA010000048.1 coordinate 4,634, forward strand.
CCGCCGCCCGCCGCTTCATCTCAGCAAAGATCGGAGCGACCTTCATAAAATTAGGCCGCGCACCGGCGATCAGTAAAACTTTGATTTTTGAAATTTGATCTTTCAAATTTGAAATTTATAACCGGACAATACGTGCAGTTGCTTTCTCTCTGATCTCGTTCGAAAGCGCGTTTCGGGTATCGACAACGAGCGAAGCCAATTCGCAGACATGAGCATAATCCACAGGCGAATGCTCTGTGCAAATGATGACGCAGTCCGCCTCGCGGATCAGGTCGTCGGTCAGATCTTTATTGTAAAGCGGCTCAGCGTTTCCGATCGTGTAGGCGTGGTCAAATGTGACAACCGGCACGAACGGATCGTGGTAATAAACGTCAGCTCCGTCAGCCCGAAGCAGATCGATTATCGAAAGAGCGGGTGACTCGCGCATATCGTCGATATCTTTTTTATAAGCCACGCCGAGAATGAGGATCTTAGAACCATTGACAGCTTTTTTGGCGTCGTTGAGAGCATTAGTTACAAGCTCGACGACGTAATTCGGCATCGTCGAATTGACCTGTTCCGCCAACGAGATGAACTGCGAATCAAACCCGTGCTGGCGTGCTTTCCACGACAAATAATGCGGATCGAGCGGTATGCAGTGGCCGCCAATTCCCGGTCCGGGATAAAACGGCATAAAGCCGAACGGCTTGGTCGCGGCAGCCTTAACTACCTCCCAAGTATCGATGCCGAGAGCATTGCAGAGCTTTGCCATCTCATTTGCCATACCAATATTGATCGCACGAAAAGTGTTTTCCCACAGCTTTGCAGCCTCGGCCACGCGGGCCGACGACACACGGTGAACATCGTTGACTATCCGCCCGTATAGCATCGCCGAAACATCGGTCGAGTCGTCTGAAACCCCGCCAACGACCTTTGGAATATTATGCGTCTGAAACTGCGGATTGCCCGGATCGACGCGCTCCGGCGAAAAAGCGATGAGAAAATCTTCGTCAAGCTTAAATCCTTTCTCCTCAAACATCGGCAGCAAAACCTCGTCGGTCGTGCCCGGATATGTTGTCGATTCGAGAATGATCAGTTGCCCCCGACGCATATATTTCTGGATCTCGCCGCCGGCGGTCAGGATATAAGACATATCCGGATCTTTCGTTTTACGCAGCGGCGTCGGGACGCAGATGATGATAACGTCGCAGACATTTAGCTTGCTAAAATCGGTCGTCGCGGTCAGTTTTCCATTATCTACGCACTTTTTTAGATTCTCACCTGTGACGTCAACAATGTATGAGCGTCCGGCGTTTATCTCGCTGGTTTTATGGTCATCGACCTCAAAACCGATAGACTCATAGCCCTTGAGGCAAAATTCGACAATAAGCGGCAGTCCGACATATCCGAGCCCGATAACGCCTATGCGCGCCTCGCCCGAAGAAATAAGTTGTTGTAATTCGTCTTTGATCATTATATTTCAGGTCTAAAATTGCGGAGTAAAAAGGAGTTTCGGGCTAAAAATACCCTACTATTAAACTATGTTAAGCCGAGGCGGTTAGTCAAGATTGTATTTATCTATGCTAAACTGTTGTCGCTCAGTTGGTTCCTGAGTCCCCCTTTTTTTAATTTATATTAGGTCAATTTATACCGTGTTATATGAGTCCAGAGATCACATCGAGTAATCCGGTGGTCAAAGCCATTCTCGAAGGCTCAGCGCCCCGCCCTGCTCAGATGGCTGCGTCAAAGGGGTTGCTTCCGCTCCCGCAGACGGACATTCTCGAAATTCTCGTTGGCTTTTTCAACGGCACTGACGCCGAGCTTAAAGAAAATGCACGTCAAACACTTGTCGCCCAAGCCGTTGACGGGCTGCAGGAAACGATCCGCTCCGCTGACGTCGCACCGCGTGTGCTCGCATATTTCGCGGACCGTGATGATCTGCCGTCGGGCATTCAGGAAACGATCCTCACAAACACAAACACGCCACCCGCAGCTATTGCAAGATTTGCCGCCAAGACACAGAACGGTTCGTTGCTCGAACAGCTCTCATTAAATCAGCAGCTCCTGATCCAAAATCCGACGATCCTAGACGCGATACTCGGCAATACGAACCGCACGGCTGAGGCCGATCGGCGTGCGTCGGAGATAAAACGCGAGTTCTTCGAAAAGGAACGCGGTGCCCAGCAGATCGCTAATGAGCTGCGTGCCAAGGGCAACGAGGCCGCCGCTGAGTTCCTAGAGCAAGCCGAATTTGCAGGTGACATGGGAGCATTCGGCATGAGCATCGAAGATGCTATCTTGCTCGCCGAGCATATCGAGGTGCCCGATCACGAGACGGACGATTCGTGGCTCGGCCTCGAATTTATCGAAGAGATCTACGAGGAGACCGAAGAGCAGCGAAAGGCGATATTCGGCAAGATACTCGGTGAAATGCAGATGGAAGAGGAAGAGATACCCGGCGAACGTATCTCGATGCTCAACCGCGTTATGAAGATGGGCGTCAAAGACCGCGTCAAGCTCGGCATGAAAGGCGACCGTGAGGCCCGCAACATCCTCATCCGCGACCCGAATCGCCTAGTCTCGTCCGCTGTGGTTAACAATCCGCGTATTACCGAACAAGAGGTTGAGACGATCGCGTCGATGCGTTCGATCTCCGAAGACATCCTGCGACAGCTTGCATCAAACCGTCAATGGGCCCGAAGTTACAGTATCGGCCACAGCCTCGCTAAAAATCCCCGCACACCCATCGCAAATGTAATGACCATTATGTCAAAACTCCAGCTGCGGGATCTGGTTGCATTATCAAAAAACCGCAATGTTTCGGACGCCGTCCGGCGGCAGGCACTGCGGCTGCATACCGCTCGCACAGGTGGCGGCAATCGCGGCTAGAGAAATTTCGCAACCCGTCCCGTCTTAATAAACGATCCAGCAAGATCGGTAAACGTATGGCTGGCCGCTCCGAGCCACGTTCCCAGAAATACAAAAACAAAAAAATGATCACCAAACTTTGCCCTAACAAAGTCCCCGACCGGCTGCCAAATTTGCATAATATTCTCTAAACCGGGCAATTTTCCGCCCGAACAACTTGCGTAAATATAAGCCCCGACAAAAACCACAAGCGTCACTATCCCCAGGAAATAAATCACACGGATCAGCGCCCCAAATATTAGCCCGTGTGAAAATCTGGAGCGGTGTTTGAAAAACTTGCGATACGGCAGCCACAGAAAGCGAAAGATCATCCAACACGAATATTGACGCGAAACTGTATCGAGGTCCGGCCCAAACATTAGTCCGCCAAAAACGAACGCCGCTGCGACGACCGCCGCAGCGGCTAAGCTATGCGTCACCAAATACGTAACCGCAAACGCCGGGATAGCGAGCATAATTGTAATAGCGTCGTGTGTCTTACCGCTAGGCATATTTATTACGGGTCAGCCGCTCTATTTGCGGTGAAGCTCTGCTTCACCGTCGTCTGACTATATATTCTCGCGGCTGCGCCGCCGCATCGATTTTACCTCAATAAAAGCATCGTCGGGTTCGTTTGTGCTAATATCTTTCACTTTATGGCATCGATTTTAGCCAGTATCAAAACTACGCTCGCGATGATCAAGTTCGAGCATACGCTGTTCGCACTACCCTTCGCATTTTTGGGTGCGATACTCGCGGCAAACGGCCTACCAGAATGGAAACAGATCCTTTGGATCACGGTTGCTATGGTAGGAGCGCGCTCGGCGGCGATGACATTTAACCGCATCGTCGATCGCGACATCGACGCTAAAAATCCTCGAACGGCAAATCGTGAGATCCCAAGCGGCAAGCTCTCGGTCGGATTCGCTTGGACTTTTCTCTACGTCTCGATCGCGATATTTCTGCTCGCTTCGTATTCGCTAAACTGGCTGACGTTTGCCCTCTCACCGGTCGCTCTGATCTTTATTCTCGGCTATTCGTATGCAAAACGATTCACATCTTTCGCTCATTTAATTTTGGGATTGGCACTCGCCATCTCGCCGTCCGCCGCTTGGATCGCCGTTCGCGGCACGCTCGATGACGAAGTTCCGCTGCTGCTGTCGCTACTGGTATTGATGTGGACTTCGGGCTTTGACGTGCTGTATGCATGCCAGGATTTTGAGTTTGACAGAAAAGCGGGCCTGCGTTCGATTCCCGCTCGTTTCGGCATCAAAAATTCACTCCTGATCGCACGGCTCTTTCACTTTCAGGCCTTTATCGTGTTGGTATTACTTTGGCTCGCGATGGGAATGATGTGGGTCGCCCTCGCCGGAGTCGTCATCGTCGGAGCACTACTCCTCTACCAACACACACTCGTCAAGGCCAACGATCTCTCGCGCATGAACGCCGCGTTTTTTACGACCAATGCATTCGTCAGTGTGATTTTATTACTAACTTTCGGCGGTGCGGTTTTTCTGAATAAATAGTTATTCCGGCGGATCGTCGAGCGTCTTCGGAATTTGCAGATCTGTCCCAAGCTTTTTATTCAATTTCTTGATCAAATAGGCCGACAACAGAGGCGATTCTTTCTCAAGATTCTGGTGGACAAAGAAATTTAGCTCCGTCAAACCCTGCTCTTTCCACTCCGCTATCCGCTCGACCCATTCGTCAAGCCGTGAGTAGTCAGATGGATGATTTGCCCCGACCCAACGAACAAATGCCGTCGGCGTCGTCAGCCGCATATGCATCAGGTCGCGCCGTCCTGCGGTATCGACCAGCACATTTGTAATGCCGTTCGATTCGAGCAGATCGTAAAGTTCCGTTGATATCGCCGGATCGTTATACCAGTCCGTGTGACGAAACTCGACCGCAAGCGGAATGTCGTATTTCCAATTCGCGATAAATGCTTTTACCCGATCAAAATCTTTCGGAGCAAAATTGTTGTGCAGCTGCAAAAACGGCATCCCCAACTTCTCTTTCAGAAGCGACATGTTGGTGACGTTGTTTTCGACAACTTCCTCGACATCTTTCAACCTGCGAAAATGCGAGATCGTCTGCTCCAGCTTTGGAAAGAACTTAAATCCCTCGGGCACCTTGGCATACCAGCCTTCATAGGTCGTCACCGGAAATAGCCGGTAAAAAGTCGCGTTCAGCTCGATGCAGTTAAACTGTGTCGAGTAATACCCAAGCTCATCCTTAACGCCCTTAGGGTAAAACCCTTTAAGATCAGTTTTGTTCCATTTCGCACAGCCGATATGGATCGACATCTCGCCGCCCTTCGACTTCGCGAGTACAGCTTTCGATTCTTCGCGATCTTCCGGGATCGTAAAATCGATCTCCTCGGGATCTGGAACTTGTCCGAATTTCATATTTTTTAAGAGGCCGTTTTAGGAAGGCTTTTCGGTCTCGATGTTTGCGATCAAATCTTTAATTTCTTCATCGGATATACTGGAACGGTCTGACTTATCATAAACCGTCAGTAAGTGTACTCGCGAGGCCAAAATATAGACGTAAGTTAATACTCTTGCGCCGCCACTCTTCCCCTTGCCCTTGCTTCGAATGGCGAGTCTGACTTTACGAACATTTCCGCCGAGCGATGTACCCAACAGCTCATTTAATTCCAATTCTTCGACAAGAGATAGCAGGTCTGATGGAAACGAAGGGTAACGTTTACTCAGTTGTTTGGCAGGTTTTTCAAACGACTTTTCGAGTATTACCTTATTTCTCATTCATCAATTCGGCAATAAACTCGCGGGCGTCACGGCCTCGCGGTTTGACGCCATTACGTATATCCGTCTCGACCTCTATTATCGTCGCGCGGATTTCTCGAAGGAGTTTTTCTTTCTTAACTTTTTTTCTAAGCCGAACCAATTCGTTCTGAACTCTTTCCCATTGCGACAGCGGAACGAGAACCGCGTTCTTTTCTTTAATTATCTCTACGTTCGGCATAGACTTTCTTCGCTCCTTCACATCAGCGTCTGCTAGAATCATAACATACAGTTATGCAGCTTTCATTTGATAAAAATCTAATAGACATCGCCTTCAATGTAGAGGAAGGGAAACGGCTGACGTTTGACGAAGGCCTTGCTCTTTACAACACAAATGACCTGAATGCACTCGGCAAACTTGCCGACACCGTTCGACGCAGAAAGCACGGGAAAGTTACGTATTACAACGTCAACCGGCACTTTAACCACACGAATATCTGCGTCGCCGACTGCAAATTCTGCGGCTTTTACAAACGTGCGCGTCAGGAAGGTGCCTACACGTATTCAGTCCAGGAAGGCATTGACATCGCACGTGCCGCCGTTACCGAAGGTGCGACTGAACTGCATATCGTCGGCGGGCTGAACAGCAAATTGCCGTTCGAGTATTACACCGACCTTTTCTCGTCACTAAAGCGGGAATTTCCAAAGCTGCATCTCAAAGCCCTGACGATGGTCGAGCTTGATTTCATGGCACGTTTTTACAAGATGTCGGACGAGGACGTTATCGAGAAACTGCACGCAGCGGGTATGGATTCGTGTCCGGGCGGCGGAGCTGAGATCTTTGCGGAACCCACAAGAAGCAGGATCTGCGATCACAAATGCGACGGCGATCGTTGGCTGGAACTCGCGGGCAAGGTCCACGCCGCCGGTCTAAAAACCAACGCCACGATGCTCTACGGCCACATCGAGACCATCGAGGACCGCATCGACCATTTCGTCAAACTTCGCGAACAGCAGGACAAGACCGGCGGCTTCCAGTGCTTCATCCCGCTTGCGTTTTATCCGGCGGGCACCGCTCTCGACAGCCTGCCCGGCCCTGACGCGATCGACAATCTCAAGACCATCGCCGTCTCACGCCTGATGCTCGACAATTTCGACCACATCAAAGCCTACTGGGTCATGCTCGGCAAAGCCACCACCCA
>JBKJRA010000227.1:0-2579 GCA_046594975.1 Pyrinomonadaceae bacterium
GATGCCCACCTATTACGCAACAATCCGTGTTTCAATTCTCAAAAATCCTGTCTGTAAACTCACGCGGAGTACACAGACACAACGAACGGTAAAGTCCGAAACTTTAGATACTATGAATTTGGAAGATTGTTGTCAAGGCTAGTTTTGCTAAATTCGCATTTTCTCGGTAGAATTTCTACTTTCGATACGGGGACGAATTCGCCCTTTATTATATAGAGCAATAAACGCATGACAAAACTCGAAACTTATTTAGCAAATTTCAACGAATCTGACTGGCTCGCTGCCATTGACGAACTCAAACCCTGTATCCACGAAGTTGACCTCAACGCCGTGCAGATCTGGTTCCGCTTCTATCCGCTGAGCCTCAAACGCTTTATCGACGGTGCTGACGACCGTGACGCGACGCTTCACGGCATCGCTATGCAGGGCGATTTTGAGCTGAAAAATCAGATCGATACGTCGCACAGCTTTCTCTACGGCCACCGATACTGGAAAACCGTCAAAGCCGCGATCGAAGCCGAAGCCGTCGTCTTTACCGATCAAACGCACGACCTTAAAGAAGAGGTCAAACAGATCGGGATGCTCGTCGCTGAAAAGCTCAAAGTCGAACGTCAGCTCATTAACGGCATCGCCGCAGTCGGCTTGATGACGCTTAACCAGGTTGGCCTTGAAGCATTCCAAGCTGCCGCCGGCGAAGTCGAAAAGCCCACCGGCATTATGTCAAAATCGCCTGATGCGATCGTCAAAGACCGCTCCACTGATGATTCCCAAGGCATTTTTGGCTTTCTTAAAACCGTCAACAAAAAATTCTCAGTCAACTATATCGGAGCTGATTTCGAAGGCAAATTCCCCGTCACCAGCGATCAGGAAGTCACCTCGGCGTCGGCAAATGATAAGTCAAAAAATTGGCAGGAGCTCGACAGCCGCTGCTGGGAAGGCCCCGTTCCGGTCGAATGTACGGCAGCCTCGTGCGGCACCTGCTGGGTCGGCGTGATCGGCGGGCAAGACAAGCTTGACGAAGTAAAGCGCCGCGAACGCCGTCAGATGAAGGTCTTTGGCTACAACCAAGGCGACGACGCCAAACCGTTCATGCGTCTCGCGTGCCAAGCCCGTGCCGAGGGCAACGTCACCCTCGTCATTCCGCCCTGGAACGCGGTTTTCGGCAAAAAAGTCTACGACAACATCGACCACATCGAGCTGGAACCTGCAACCACGTCGGCAAAGGTCCTACGCGAAACGATCGCATCCGCCGCCTCCGGCGAGTAATATTTTTTTGTCAGAACCGGGAGCGGTAGCGACTGGGTTATTACTTTCCTCAATCTGTTAGTCACAACTACACGAATTTCACGAATTGATCTATTCTTTTCATTCGTGATATTCGTGTAATTCGTGGCAAAAACTTCTTCTAACAGTATTTCGCCTGTCTGGCTGGTCGTCATCGCCGTGCTTTTATGGAGCACCGGCGGGATGTTTATCAAGCTCGCGACCAATCTCGACGCTTACCAAGTAACATTCTTTCGCTCCTTGCTCGCAGGCCTAACCGTCCTCGTCATCACACGTAAAAACGGCCTGCGGATTAATGCGTTTGGGATAATGGCGTCGTGCATTTACGCGATCCTGCTTTTTCTGTTCGTCTGGGCGACCAAACACGGCACCGCCGCTAACGCCATCTTTCTCCAATATACCGCCCCGATCTACATTCTCGTCCTCGCACCGTTCGTCATCGGCGAAAAATTTCACTGGAAAGACCTCGTCACGGTCGTCTTCTGCATCGGCGGCATGAGCCTGTTTTTCGTGGGCCAGCTCGACACCACCGCCTACATGGCAAACATCGCTGCCCTTGGCTCCGGCATCTTCCTCGGCCTCTACATAATGCTGCTCCGCCACCCAAAAGCCGCCGGCATGAATTCCACCATAACGGTAATCTACGGCAATTTCCTGCTCGCTCTCGTCACTTTGCCGTCCGGCATCGCCGCTATTCCGACAATAACTTGGCGCGACTTCGGGGCCGTCGCATTCCTCGGCATCGTCCAGATCGGCATCGCATATATATTATTTATCAAAGGTGTAACCGGCGGCACACGCCCGCTCGACGCCAGCATTATCGGCTTTATCGAGCCCCTGCTCAATCCAGTCTGGGTATTTCTCTTCGTCGGTGAACAACCCTCAAACTGGGCACTATTAGGAGGCGCAATAATCATCGCCACCGTCGTCGCACACACATTCGCACAATACCGTTCGTCAGTTGCCCGCTCGTAAGTATGGTGCTACTGTCTTGTCAGAAATTCATAACTCGTAATTGACCTAAACAAAAGGAGAAAACCAATGACCTTTCTGATCGTCTTATTAATTGCCGGTATAGCCGTCGGTGCAGCAATGAACTCCCTCATGGACAACCGGGGTAATGGCCTGGGCATTCCATTGAGCGTCGGTCTCGGCGCAGCTGCAAGCGTCGTTACAGGAATTCTCTGTGTAAATTTCGGCAAACTCCTCGTCGGCGAAGGCCCCGAGGGCATCCTCGCCCTATTCGCAGGCCCGGTCGCTGCGGTGATCGCGATCCTGCTGGTCAGGCTAATTAA
>JBKJRA010000250.1:0-9877 GCA_046594975.1 Pyrinomonadaceae bacterium
CGGCCGCATCGCCAATCTCTACGTCGGCTATTACGCCTCGCAGCGGACGGGAGCGACGTATCACAGCCCGCAAAACTGCCTGCCCGGAGCCGGTTGGGAAATGCGCGACCCGCAGACCATCGACGTCACGACCGCCGACGGCCGCACGTTCACCGCCAACCGTTACATCATCGAAAACGGCATCTACAAAGAGGTCATGATCTACTGGTACCAAGGCCGCGGCCACACCGAACCAAGCGAATTTCGCGACAAAATAAATACCGTCCTAGACAGCGTCACCCGCCGCCGCAGCGACGGCTCGATCGTCCGCGTAATGACCAGCGTCGGCTCCGACGAATCCGCATCCCTCACCGCCGCCAGCGACCTCGCCGCCCGTCTAGCAGAACAACTCCCGCCATTCGTGCCGGAATAAAAACTTCCGCAATTGTCGATCCGTCGATAAACAACAAAAAATAACAAGTTTTTTCTGAAACTAAGCCCCGATTGACCGTTTTTCTTAAAAGCCGGGAAAACTCGGTGTTTGATTAGTTTTAGTGTTGAAATCATAAATATGCGGTCGATCAGGCAATTGAGTTTTGTCGCCAGGTCGCCAAAATGCCCGGATCTGCTGGTCGCGAAGTCATCGCCCCGACTTTTGAGTAATAGCAGATAGTGAGGCTCACAATTAAAAACGTTATGCGTGACCGAGAGTGCCAAATCTTCAGTTTCCATCCTTTTCCCCTATTAATATTACTTTGCGTAAGTATATTTTTCGTTGCGTGCGGCCATTCGACTGCGTCGTTTTTGGCTAAGGGCGAAGAGTATTTGGCTAAACGTAAGTTTCACGACGCGATGATGCAGTTTCGCTCGGCGGCTGAGTCTGACAGCGGTTCGGCAAAAGCGCATTGGGGCCTGGCACGCTCGTATGAAAATCTGGGGCAGTTCAACGAAGTCGTTGACGAGTTGCGAAAAACGGTTGAGCTTGACGAAACAAATCTCGAAGCCAAGTCAAAACTCGGCAATTATTTTCTATTAATGCAGCCGCCGATGATCTCGGAAACGGAAAAGATCCGCGACCAGATACTCGCTGCTGACCCTAATTTTATTGACGGGCACATACTTAGTGCATCGATCATGGCAGCTCAGGGCAAGCCCGATGTCGATGTCGTAAATGCTGTTAATAAGGCAATTGCACTCGACCCGCAGCGTATCGAATCGTATATCAGTCTCGAGCGTCTTTACACCACGCGTGAAAAGATCGCCGATGCCGAAGCCGCTCTCAAGCGTGGTATCGACGCAAACCCCGCAGCCGTGCTCGGACACACCGAATATGGCAGATTCCTGACATACGCAGGCCGTAATCCTGAGGCCGAAGCACAGTTTCAAAAAGCAGTAGCGATCGATGGTACGAGTATTGAGGCACGCGAGGCCATCGCCGAATTTTACGTGACGAGCCGTCAATTTGAGAAAGCTGAGGCTTCGTATAAAGAACTCGTACAGATTCAGGAAAATAGCCCGGAGAGCCGTCTTGAGCTGGCCGAATTTTACACAGCCGCCGACCGTACCGACGACGCGATCAACGTTCTAGGCCAGATAATTGCTGACTCGCCAAACTACGTGCGGGCACGCTATCGCATCGGACAGATATATCTCGACCGCAAGGATCTTGCCAAAGTTAACGAGCAACTCGACGCTCTTTTTAAGATCAACGACACCGATACCGAGGCACTTATGCTCCGCTCGCGGGCGAAATTACAGGATAACAAGGCCGATGAGGCAGTCAAAGATCTCGAAGACATCCTGAAAAAATCACCCAGCAACCGCGATGCTCTGTTCCTTATGGCACAGGCGCGGCTTGCTCTGGGACAAAACGAACAGGCTCAGGCATTTATCGCTGACCTCGAACGCTTTCATCCGACATATCTGAAAACAGGTTTGCTGAAAATACAGGCAGCTTTTTCAACCGGCGATTCGTTCAACGCATTGAAACTGGCTAACGAGCTTTATAACAAGGCGAGCATGGCCCAGCCTAACGGCGATAACACACCGCAGGTGCTGCAGGATCTGCGTGTTCGCGGGCAGTCGTCGCGTGGACTCGCGTATCTCGACCTCGGCAAATTGCCAGAAGCGAAAGGCGACCTCTCTGAGATCGTGCGGATCAACCCGCGATCATCATCGGCACTGGTCAATCTTGCAAAGGTTTCTGTCGCCGAACGTAACAGCGGAGCAGCTCTTGAGCTTTATGAAAAGGCTCTGGCCGTCGATGCGCAGAATTTCGACGCGATCAGCGGCATTGTTAATACATCGATCCAGCTCAAACAGACGCCAAAGGCGCATGCAAGAGTTGACAGTCTTATTGCTTCGAACGCAGGCAAAGGCGACGTTATTGCCGCTCTTCATTATCTAAAAGCGACGATATTTACTGCCGAAAAGAATGCAGGGTCGGCCGAAAAAGAATTGCTTGCTTCGATCGAGATGGATGGCGATTATCTGCCTGCATATTCGGCTTATGCAAGTTTATTGACGGCTCAGAATCGAGCAGACGAGGCGGTCGCTCAGTACAAAAAAGTTATCGAGAAAAAGCCTGCGGCTCAGGTTTATACGATGCTCGGTATTCTTGAGGAAGCCCGCGGCAACAGTGCCGAGGCCGAAAAAGACTATCGAAAGGCCCTTGAGATCGCACCTGAAACCGCCATCGCCGCCAACAATCTGGCGTGGCTAATCGCTGACAATCAGGGAAATCTCGACGAAGCTCTGCAGCTCGCGAGCAGTGCAGTTGCGAAAAATCAGAATGTTGCCGGATTTTACGACACGCTCGGCTGGGTCTATTTCAAGAAAGGTTTGATGTCACCCGCTGTCGAGCAATTGAAAAAAGCCGTCTCGCTCGAAGAGGCTAACGCGAAAAAGTCGGGCTCTGCACCGAATCCAGATTATCGCATGAGGCTCGGCATGGTTCTTGCCAAATCAGGAGCCAAAACGGCGTAGGAGAAAGTTTTTATGATGCTCTTTCTAATTGAAAAACTTGAGATCGCGGCGTTTAAGACGCTGCTGGTAAACATACCGGAATCAGCCGGACTACTCGCTTTTGGAACGGGATTGGTGTTAATAGCAGTTTATATTCGCAGGCTGTTGGCTAAGACAGAAATTGCGATGACGGACGAAAAGTTAGAACAGAAAACGGGACTTGCAGTTTAGCCACGGTCGAGGAAAGAAAAGATGAGCGTTGAATTTAGACAAAGAACACCCGGCGAATTGCTCGGAATTGTTAAGCGGCAAAAGTGGCTTATTCTGCTGCCGATGCTGACCATGACAGCGGCTATCGGCTACGTCGTTTACCGTCTGCCGAGCATTTACGAATCAACATCGCTTTTGACGGTCAAACCGCCAACAATCTCGGCCAATCTCGTTCAGTCGCTCTCCACCGAGGACCTCTCGCAGCGTCTCCAGACGATCAACCAAGAGGTCCTGAGCCGCTCTTCGCTAGAGCCGATGGTGACAAAATATGATCTCTATAAGGTAGAGCGTGCATCGGGAATGCCGATGGAATTGATCATCGACAAAATGTATAAAAAGATCGTCGTTAAGCTGGACGAAGCCGCTGATCAAAAAGTCGCAGCATTTCGCATCAGCTATCGTGATCGTGATCCGCAGTCTGCACGAAATGTGACCGCCGAACTCGCAAGCAAGTATGTAAACGCTCAAGTTCATCAGCAAAACGAGATCGCCGAATCGACGAAAGATCTTTTTGACCGCCAACTGGCCGAGAAAAAGGCCGCCCTTGACGAGCTTGAAAAACAACGTCTGGACATCATGACGGCAAATGTGGCGACCCTGCCGGAATCGGAGCAGGGATTGGTCGGACAGCTTCAGGGCCTACGCCAGCGTGACGACACTATTACCAAGGAAAAGGAAACGCTCTTTAATGAAAAAGGCCGCTTAAGCGATGCCATCGCTTCGAATAACCGCCAAATGCGCTTGATCGAGGATTTTGGCGAAAAGGAAACGCAGGACTCGGCCCGCCAGGCTTCGCAGATCGAGGATACACCGGCGTATGGCGAGTTGATGAAGCGAAGGGCCGACCTTAATTCACAACTCGACAACCTATTAAAGGTTTACAAAGAAAAGCACCCGGCTGTGGTGGCAAAGCAGAGCGAAATAGCCCGTGTAAATGAAGAATTTGAAAATCTGAAGAAAAGCGCCGATAAGCGAGTTCAGACAGCGACGCAATCGAGCGGACGTAAGGCCGAGCTACAGAAAAAGAACCTTGAACTTGAAAATCAGCGTGTTCAGGCGCAGATAGGACAGATCGAGCAGCAATTGGTATTAAAGGATGGCGAACGCCAGCAAAATGCCGGCCAGATCGCAGCTCTCGAAGCAAGGATCAGCACCGTTCCGACCGTCCGTGTCGCTCTCGAGGGCATTAAGGAACGCTATGCATCAGCTAAGCAGACCTACGACGAAATTTTAAAGAAAAAAAACGAGGCCGAGACGGTCGTTGGGGTTGAGGCAAATGCTCAGGGCGAAACGATCCGTGTGCAGGATCCGGCAAACGTGCCGTCATCGCCTGTCGCACCAAAGAGGTTTCTATTGACGCTTGTCGGTACTGGTTTTGGCTTGTTCCTAGGTTTGTTATTGGCAGCATTTTTTGAAGTGCCGCGTCTGTTTAAGATACAGAACGTCGATGATGCCAAGCATTACACCGGGCTGCCTGTCCTTGCATCGGTTCCGCCGCTGTTGTCGGCAGGCGAAAAGACGTGGATAAGACGTTCGCATTGGTTAAAGCTCGCCGCAGGAGTCGCGGCGGCGATCGGTATCATTCCACTGATCGTGTTGCTGCTACAGGCGACAAAGGTTTTTGACATTTTGGCTTCGTAAAGTCAGAACCGCCTGCGTTAGCGGGCGGCGAATTCCACGACCGCGAGTCGTGTTTATTGAAAAGGGGTCCTTTGAGGAGAGATCGTGCCGCTGGCTCAAGCAGGCGGCTCCGACAAGAGAAAGTTATGTATAAAGAATTTTTCGGTTTAGACGACACACCATTCACATTGACACCCGATCCGCGGTTCATTGTGTTCACACCGAGCTACAACGAAGTGCTTGCAAGCCTTTATTACGGGCTTGAGAACGCAAAGGGCTTGATCGTGCTGACCGGCGAGGTCGGTACTGGCAAGACTACCGCTCTGCGCTGGATCCTTCGGCGGCTCGATGCGAGCGTATTGGCGGCGTATGTTTTCAATCCGCGACTGTCGATCGACGAGTTTTATCATCACGTCACACAGATGCTCGGCATTAAGGACTGGTCGAATAAATCGGAGCTTCTCAATACATTGGGCAAGGTTTTGGAAGAACGCCATCGCCGCGGGCTTCGCACCGTTATCATCATCGACGAGGCACACGAACTGTCAGATTACGTGCTCGAGGAGATCCGTCTGCTGATGAATTTTGAGTCGGACAACGCCAAGCATTTGCAGATCGTGCTGACCGGACAGCCGGAGCTTCGCGACAAGCTCAATCAAGCGAACCTGCGGCAGTTGAAACAGCGTGTTGCTCTGCGATGCAATATGCATTCGTTTCCCACGGTCGAGGAAGTTGACCGTTACATCACGGAAAGATTGCTGATCGCCGGCTCGACCCAGCCAAATGTGTTTACGCCTGGAGCAGTCGATTTTATCTTCCAATGCTCTGAGGGTATTCCGCGGAACATCAACAATATCTGCGACAACGCTATGCTCGCCGCGTATTCGGCAGGCGAGCAGGTGATCGGCCGCCAGATCATCGAAGAAGTCGCCGAAAATCTAGATATGCTGCCGAGCAAAGACGCTATGTACGCCGCCGAGGCCGCTCTCGACGCACCTGACGGTCACGTTTTGCGGGCAGGTTCAAACGACGATCTCTGGAATGGCCAAGCCCGAACAGAAGCGGTGAAGCCGCGTGTTTTCAAAGAAGAACTGAGCAACGGCAACGGATATTCGAGCGGCAACGGCAACGGCCGAGCCAACAGTAACGGGCATTCGAACGGCAATGGAAATGGCCACACGAATGGTAACGGCGGGTTGGTCTTTGAAGAGGTAGAAGATGACGTAAAGCTCGAAATAGATGAGTTTATCGGAACATTCAAAAGGTTTTAGTTGAGAAAACGGGCTGCTGAATTTCGGCCTGAAGTTTGCGAATACGGAGCAATCAAAGATGAGTATCTTGAAAGCATTACAAAAGAAGCGTACCGAGGATCCGAATGGTGTTGCAACAACGCCATCGGTGAATATAGTCCCATTTGACCGCAGCGAGAGGCGTACAAATATGCCGCCTGAGCTGCTAGGGTCGGGATTAAAGATCGGTAACCCAGGTTCGGTGTTCATAGGGCAGCCGGATTCATTGATCGGGACGGCACTCCCTGATTTGGAATCGGATTATTCTGCCGGGGCAAAATTGAACACCGAAATATCAACACGTTCGGTGTCGGTGGCTCTGCCTGACTTTGTCAGTTGGACCGTCGACGCCGAGCGTGTTGAGCCACGCCTCGTTTCCATAACACACCCCAATTCGGGCTATTGCGAAGAGTATCGCAGCCTGAGAACCCACGTTTTACATAAGAGTCAGCGGCAAAAGCTGCAATCGATCGTCGTCGCGAGTGTCAACCCCAGCGAAGGCAAGTCGGTCACCGCTCTCAACCTCGCATGGATGCTCGCTCAGACCGATGGCGTCAAATGCCTTATAATCGACAGCGATCTGCGTATGCCGAGCCTTGCCGATTATCTGGGCATCGAAACTGACAAAGGCCTGTCGGACGTTCTTGCCGGAACCGCCACATTGGTCGAATCGATCATCCGCCTGGAGCCATCTGGGCTTCACATCCTGCCCGGCGGCGAAGCTCGCCTGGATGTCGCCGAGCTGATCTCGGGCCCGAGATTCAAAGAGATCTTACGCGAGGCACGCGGGATGTTTGACTACATCATTGTCGATGCTCCGCCGCTCGGTATATTTACAGACGCGACAGTTCTGATAAATCAGGCCGACGGAGCGATCCTCGTCGTGCGTGCAAACCGCACAAAATACAGTGCGTTAGACCGCATCCTCGATCCGCTGCCAAAAGATCGCCTCTTAGGCGTTGTCCTCAATCAGAGCGAAGACGTTTTGCAGGAATCGCATTACAACTACGGCTATTACAACTACAAACGCCTGAACGAAACCCTCGCCCCGTGATCGTTCTGCGAGAAAAATAATGAGTGCTGCACGGTTTAGTCCGAGAATATTTTGGTTGATACTGGCAGATGCCGCCATCTTGTATGGCGGTGTCATTTTAGCCATGTATCTGCGCCTCGGTATCTCGGGTTCTGAAAATGAGCTTGACGCTAAGAACGGCTGGTTAAAGATCGGCCTCGCGTCGGCGTTAAGCATTTTAATATTTTATTTTTACGATCTTTACGATTACATCGTGATGACCAACCGACGCGAGCTAATGCTACGGCTGGTGCAGGCAATGGGTATCGCTTGGGCTTTGCTCGCATTGCTGTTCTATTTTGTGCCCCCGCTTCTTATTGGACGCGGCGTATCCGTCATCTCTGTGCCGATCGTTCTGATAATGCTGCTCGGATGGAGGATCTTCATACATCATCTGACAGGGCACCCTGATATTGGTGAAAGAATACTCGTTGTCGGAACCGGACAGACTGCGCTCGACACCGCCGAAGCCGTCTGGGAACGCCGTGACGCGGGTTATCGCATCGCCGGATTTATTTCCGAAAACGGTGCCAAGCCTAGAGAAAAGCTTGGCCGTTCTATCATTCTTGGCAAAGGGCCCGATCTCGAAGACGTGATCCGTAACGAAAAGATCGACCGTGTTGTCATTGCCGTTCGCGAACGCCGCGGTGCGTTTCCGACGGAAGCATTGCTGAAAATGAGCCTCGCCGGGGATGTTTCGATCGAAGAATGCACGTCGTTCTTTGAGCGGATCACGGGCAAGGTCCATGTCGATATGCTGCGGCCTTCGTGGCTGATATTTGCCGGTCGCAGGCGCGATTCGCCCGTTAAGATGCTTGTCCGCGAGGCGTTTCACCGCATATTGGCATTGATCGGTTTGATAGTGTCGCTGCCGGTCGCGATATTGACAGCCATTTTGATCAAGCTCGAATCTCGCGGCCCCATTTTCTATAAACAAGAGCGAGTCGGTATGAACGGCCGCATTTTTCACGTTATCAAGTTTCGTTCGATGAAAACGGACGCCGAAGCTGACGGAAAGCCTGTATGGGCATTGTCTAATGATGATCGTGTCACGCGTATCGGCAGGATCATCCGTAAACTCCGTATTGACGAGGTCCCGCAGTTTTGGAACATCCTCAAGGGCGAGATGAATTTTGTTGGTCCGCGTCCTGAGCGGCCGCACTTTGTAAAGCAGCTCGCGACTGAGATCACCTATTATGAGCATCGCCATCTGGTTGCACCCGGACTGACGGGCTGGGCACAGATCAAGTATCCATACGGTGCCTCGGTCAGCGATGCCATACAAAAGCTGCAATACGACCTTTATTACATCAAGAATCAGAGCCTTACGCTCGATATGGTGATCGTTTTCGAGACGGTCAAGACCGTGCTTTTCGGAAAAGGCGGGAGATAAGACAAAAATCTGGATTACGCCGTTTAATCGGTGTTTTATCAGCCAAGAGGAAATTGTTATGAAAGCTATTTTATCCATACGAAACCTTGCAGTAATGGCGGTGAGCCTATTTCTGCTCGCCGGGATCAGTTTCGGCCAAACGGACCCGAAGGGCGGCAAGAAAGTCGCCGCTAATGATCCGAAGGCGGTCAAACCTATGCCGCTGCCTGCTCCGACGGTTCCCGTCGATGGCACAGTTGATTCGACCCAGTCGCCCGAATCCGAAGCGATCCTGCCTTATTACGACAACTACCTCAAGGAATACCGCCTTGGCCCTTCGGATCAGATATCCGTCGAGGTTTTCGGCCAGTGCCCGGACTACTGCAAGACCGGCATAACAATTCCGCCTAACGCCCGCATCTCGTATCCTTTGGTACGCGAAGGCATTCTCGTTGCCGGCAAGACGGTCGAGCAAATCGCTGCTGAGATCACGAAAAAGCTTGACGAATTTATCATCGACCCCAAAGTCACCGTCACGCTCGACAAGGCAAACGCCACGCGTTACAGCGTGATGGGCAATGTCGTGACGCCCGGCGTCCGCGTAATGGACCGCAAGGTCAGCGTTTACGAAGCCGTGCTTGATGCCGGCGGCGTTTCCAAGGACGGCGATAAGAAAAAGGTCGCTCTCGTCAGCTACGGCAAAGACGGGCGTTTGAACCGACGTGTCGTCAGCTTGGCCGATATGGAAGCCGGAAAGGCGGATATGATCTTTCTCAGTCCGGGCGATCAGGTCTTCGTAATGGGCAAAGGCTTTACGCTTGCCAAGGTCTTTCAAGTCATGATGAACGCCAGCAGTATGCGTTACATGCTCCCTTAGATCAGTAGGCAGTTGCAGTAGCAGAAGGCAGTTAAAACCTTTTTTATGAGAGTCACAAGATCAGCTATATTCCTGCTTCTCGCGTTGTCGTGTTTTCAAACGGCAAATGCCGACTGGGTCAAGCAAAATACCAACTCCTTCGCGTCATTTCGCGACGTTGCGTTCGTCAACGCTAACAAAGGCTTTATCGTCGGCGACGATGGTGTGATCCTGACAACCGTTAACGGCGGTGCGAGCTGGGAAAAGATGGCCAAGTTTATGAACGACGGCATCTCGCAGATCCATTTCACCAGTGAGACTACCGGCTGGCTACTGTGCCAACGCAACATCTACTCCCGCGGCAACAACGCATCGTCGTATCTCAAAAGGACCACAGACGGCGGTCGTAACTGGGAAAAGATCGAGTTTCAGGACGGCGGCCGCGAACGCGTGAC
>JBKJRA010000025.1:0-4944 GCA_046594975.1 Pyrinomonadaceae bacterium
CAAACCGATGGCGATAAATATGGCAATGGCTGGTATGAGCGATTCGATGAAAGGTATGGATATGAAAAAACTCGCTTCATCGACGGGCAACGACCTCGACCTCGAATTTATCAAACAGATGATCCCGCATCATCAGGGTGCGGTAATAATGGCAGCGGAGGCGTTACAAAAATCGCAAAAAGATGGCATCAAATCGCTGGCAAGCGGCATCATAAAAGCACAGAATGCCGAGATCAAGCAGATGCAAGATTGGCAGACTGCGTGGAAGAAATAACTTTTGACGTGAACGCGGCTCGCGTCTTAATATGTATATAGAAGATTTTTGTAACAAATATGAAAACATTTATTAAACTCGGCATTGTTTCGGGATTTGTCGCCGCAGGTGTATTTTTTGTATTTTCAAACTCGGCAAAGGTAAACGCTGCGGCGGCGGGTGATTTCGCGTCCAGCCCGCGTTCGCTGTATATGAGCAACTGTGCGAGCTGTCACGGTTCGAACGGAAAGGCTGAGACTGCTAAGGGTCGCCAGCTCGACGCAGACGATATCTCAGGCGGCACAAGCACGTCAAAGACCATTCGCTTGGTAACCAACGGCAAAGGCGATATGCCGTCGTTCAAGAAACGGCTGACCGCAGCGCAGATAAAATCGATCGCCAATTACGTCAAGACTCTTTAAAATATTTTGCGATCACGCCTGACACAATTTGCTCTGATATTGACGACGATGCTGGCGCTATTGGCGTCGACGGTCTCAGCATGTGCCTGCGGCCATCACGATGCCAAAACGGCCGCAGCTGAAATGCCGTCGTGTCATCACGCGGCAGAGACAGTAGCGGCAGCAGATCCGGACGCTAAGGCTATCGAGACAGCGTGTATTTGCTACTTCAATTTGCCCGCTCCTTTCATTATTGGCCAATCCGAGCAGAGCAGCGTAAAACTCGAAAAGCAGGCTTCCGAGGTCTCACCCAGGGTTTTCCTCGCTGTGCCGGAACGCCTGGTCGTGACAACCAAACTTAAAGTTGCTAATTCCGACACACCAATTTACATTTCGAGAGACTTAGCGTTCACTCCATCCCGGGCACCTCCGCGCCTGTAAAACAGAACTTTCAACATTTATCAGGATCATTTGTTGATCCGGTCGTCTCTGTGGCAATTCCCGCAGAGCCGAACTGTTTTACATTTTGTGGAGAAAATACCAGTGAAAAAGATCATATTTCTATCAATTTTTGCATTTGCATTTTGCGCGCAGGCTTTCGCACATCAGGCTTTTACGCTTGTCAGCAGCGAGAAAAAAACTATCAAATTCGAAGACATGCTAAAGTTCGAAAAAGAGCGGACTTTGGGAAAAAAAGACGGCACAACGCTGACCTTCACTGAAACGGAAATACGTCTCGTTATAACGTCCGGGCCTGAGGACGACATGCTATCGTACCGAATTCAGGGAATGCAAAACCCGACGATCGTCGTGCCGCCGGATGCGACCATCAAGATATTGTTCGTCAATATGGACGGCGATATGAAGCACGATATTCGATTTGCTCACGTAATGGGCGAGTTCGTTGTTGCGCCGGACTTAACCGGCTCAGTCGGAACCAGCAAGCTTGCCTCGCACGAGGAAGACGCACCTCTACAATCTGAAGAGATCGTTATCACCGCTACTGAGGACGGGGCTTACAAGTATTTCTGCTCGGTTCGCGGCCACGCCAAAGGCGGTATGTGGGGCAACATTCTAGCTGGTGTTAAACCGGGCAAGAATTTGAAAAATCCCGAAAAGTCCACGCATGTCCATTCGGATGACGAAGATAAAATGGACAATATGCCGGGGATGAAACCCGCTGATAAAACGCCGGTTAAGAAACCGGACGAGATGTCGGATATGCCGGGAATGAAAATGGACGATAAAGCGCCTGTCAAAAAAACCAGATGATATGTCAGATATGCCCGGAATGGATCATTCAAAGCACAATATGAATATGTCGTCGACGACCAATATCGGCGACCCGATGGAGCGCGAAAGCTCAGGCACGGCCTGGGCTCCGGATTCGTCGCCGATGTACGCCAAAATGAAAATGCTTGAGAACGGCGGGATGTTAATGCTGATGGGCACGGCGTATCTGCGATACACGAGCGTCGGTTCGACACGAAATGTTTCGGTCGCGGGCGACGGAAATCGAAGCCGTGTCGATGCTCCGTCGATGTTTATGTTGATGTACTCTAAGCCGATCAGCAAAAAGTCACAGTTCGGTTTTCGTGCGATGGCGAGCCTTGACCCGATTGTCCAACGCGGCTACGGTTATCCGCTTTTGTATCAAAGCGGCGAGCTTTACAAGGGTCAGCCGATACATGACAGACAGCACCCGCATGACCTGATCTCTGAACTCGCTGTGACCTATTCTTACAAATTTGACGCTAACCGCTCCTTTTATCTCTACGCGGGGCTCCCGGGCGAACCGGCCCTCGGGCCGCCTACGTTCATGCACCGCCAATCGGCGTCGAACAACCCCGATGCACCGATCGGGCACCACTGGCAGGATGCGACGCACATCACTTTCGGCGTCGTGACCGCAGGATTTTCTTTTGGCAAGGTCAAGGTTGAGGCGAGTGCATTTAACGGCCGCGAGCCTGACGATAACCGATACGCATTTGATAAACCGCGTCTTGATTCATTTAGCGGACGGCTTTCATGGAATCCGACCAAAAACCTGGCACTCCAGATCTCGCACGGCTATTTGCGCAACCCTGAGCGGTCCGAGCCGGATGTTCATGTTTTGCGAAAGACGACGGCTTCGGCGATCTACAATAAAGAATTTGACGACAACCGGAATTGGGCGAGCACCTTCGTATGGGGGCAAAACTACGCTAACGGCGAACGCACGAATTCAGTTTTACTTGAAAGTAATTATGATTTCGATAAAAACGCCATTTTTGGCAGATTTGAGACGGTCCAGAAAAGCGGCCACGACCTCGTCCTCGCACACGCTCTCGAACATAATATTTTCCGCGTCAATTCACTATCGATGGGCTATGTTCGCGACATTGTAAAAGGGAAAGGGATCGACGTCGGATTAGGAGGGATGTTTACGGCAAATTTCAACCCGGCAACCCTCACGCCATATTACGGCGGAACTTCGCACGGCGGCTGGCAGTTGTTTATGCGTTTCCGCCCATCACGGACGAACTAGCACTTTCTCAAAACACACGCTGTTATCGACCGACTGGTATTGGCCGTAATTGGGAATGATGGTGTAGCCGCTCTTGGCGTAGAGGGCGATGGCTTCGGGTTGGTTGTGGCCGGTTTCCAGGATGCACTTACGAAACCCAAGCTCGGCCGCCCATGTTTCGAGTCCAGTTAATATTTGCGACGCGATGCCTTGACCGCGTCTCTCAAGCGGCACGAACATCCGCTTTACCTCGACAGCATCTGCCTCATAAGCACGTAAAGCCCCGCATCCGACAGCTACTTCGCCGTCGTAAGCGACGAGAGCGTGCTTGATCGTATCTATCGTGTTGAACTGCAAATAAAACTCTGCCTCGTCACCATCGCGGACGCGCAACTCCGCGTCGAGATGACGAACAAGCTCCTGAAAATCAGGGTTGTCCGAGGTTGTTCGCAGAAGTGAGATCATAGGTCAGTTCTATTCCGGGATCCCGACTCGTTTGACCAATTCCTTAAATCGCGGGTCGTCTCGCACGAAGTCCCAAATTTTATCGACCTTGAGGTCGGTCGACTTGTCACGCTCGTCATACGCTTTTTCAGATATTCGATCGCCTTATCTTTGTCTTTGCCCCAAGCTTTTTCAAAAGCTTCTATTCCGGTAAACCCATCCGTTTCAGCAGATCCTTGTATCGCGGGTCGTCGCGGAGCGGATCCCAATATGGGTCAACCTTCAACCGATGCAAATAAAAGTCGTGTTCTACAAATGAATTTTCAAGTGCGACAAAGGCTTTGTCTTTATCACCAAGTGAGGCGTGAATAACGGCAACAAAATACGAAACAACATATTGCGTTCTGGCGATGTCTTTGAATCTTTTGATAACTTCTTCTGCCTCTTGTCGGCGACCGGATCTAGCGTAAGCATAGCCTAAAGACATAAGTATGAATTGGCTATTAGGGTCCGTTTGTAGAGATTTTTCATTAATGGTGATTGCCTCAGAATACATTCCTTTGGCAACGTAGGCTAGACTAAGATTCCAACGTGCCGTGGCGAAATTGGTATCGAGTTCATACGTTTTCTTGCCCTGTTCTAACGCTAGGTCAAACTGCCGTGCGGAGAAATACACCCACGCGAGGTTCCCGCCCATATTAAGATCAAGCGGCTCCATTTCCAACGCCCGCTTTATTTCAGCAATTGCCTCATCCGACCTTCCCACTGGTGCAAGGTAAATCTGACCATATCGAAAATGTGCCGGGGAATTGTTCGGATCAAGCTCAATCCCGCGTTTGAATTCGCGTTCGGCTTCCGCCCAATTCCAATTGTAAATCGCTAAAGAGTATGCCAAAAAAGTGTGACCTTCGGCGAGTGTCGGATCAATCTCCAATGCTCGCTTCGCCGCAGCCGTAGCTTGCGGAACTGCCTCATTTGGTGAGAGGTACGGATAAGCGGGCATACTTACATACGATTCGGCGATTCTTGCATATGCCAGAGCAAAGTTCGGGTCGAGTTTGATTGCTTGTTGGAAATACTCGATGCCTTTCAGAATGTCGTCTTTTGTTCGCTTGGCAAAGTGATAACGACCTTTGAGATAAAGCTGATAGGCTTCGTTATTGTTCGTGTATCGCTTAGTGATGCCTTTCGCATCGTCACCCGATAGTTTCAGTTTCAGCTTGCCCACGATCTCGGTGGCTATCTCGCGTTGAGTCGCCAGCAGTTCTGACATTTTCCGCTCATATTGCTCGCCCCAGAGTGATTTATTGCTTCGCACATCAACGAGTTCGACTGTGATG
>JBKJRA010000106.1:0-2556 GCA_046594975.1 Pyrinomonadaceae bacterium
ACCATCCAGAATTCGGTCAGGTGACGACGGGTTTTAGATTTCTCTGCACGAAACGTTGGTCCGAACGCGTACGATTTGCCAAACGCGGCAGCAGTCGCTTCGTTATAAAGCTGGCCCGACTGCGTCAGGTAGGCTTTATCGTCGCCGAAATAATCGACTTCGAACAGCGTCGTGGTGCCTTCGCAAGCGGCGGGCGTAAATATCGGCGTATCAGCAAGCGTAAATCCGTTACCGTCAAAAAAATCACGGACCGCTTTTATAACCGTGTGACGGATCTTCAAAACCGCATGCTGTTTCTTCGATCGTATCCATAGATGCCGATTGTCCATCAGAAACTCGGTTCCGTGTTCCTTTGGAGTGATCGGGTAATCGTGAACGTTTTGCAAGACTTCTAATTCAGTGACATCGACTTCGACGCCAAGCGACGAGCGCGTGTCTTCTTTAACCGTCCCGGTCACGATGATCGACGATTCCTGCCCTATCGAATCCGCAAGATCGTATAGAGCCTCGTCATTCGGCTTAAATACAACGCCCTGCACGATGCCTGTGCCATCGCGAAACTGCAAAAAGACAAGCTTTCCGCTCGAACGTTTGTTATAGAGCCAGCCTTTCATGACGACCGACTCACCGATGTGGTCTTTTAGTTGATTAACGTAGGTTTGCTTCATTTAGATTGATTGGAGAACAAACTAATATTCTAATGGAAATCCGTTGGTCTGCAAATTGACAGCCGTTCAACTAAATCGCAGACTGTGAATATCGCACCTTACAAATGGAAATTATGAAAAGACTAATCTCAACGTTTGCCTTCATCGGCGTAATATTTGTGCTCGGGAACGGCATCGCCGCAGCTCAGTCTGCCGTCGATGTAACCGATAATTTTTACGCCACGCTCGGCGACCTGAATATCCGCGGGCTTCCTGATAAAGATCAGCTCAAAGAGATCACGCCGTTCCTATCGAGCTCGGTCGTAGCCATTATCAAACGTGACCAGAAAAAGCAGGCCGCCTTCATCAAAAAACATCCTGACGAAAAACCGTCCTGGGCAGAGGGCGATCTGTTTTCAAGCCTATTTGAGGGCCGAACCCAATACGAGATCGGTAAGACACGGACAAAAGGCAGCACCCATGAGGTCGATGTTTACCTGCAGTTTAACGGGGAAACGGACAAGGCCAAATGGACCGACACGGTGGTCTTGAAAAAGTTTGGCGGCAAATGGCTCGTCACTAATATTTTGTTTAAGGGCAAATGGAAGTTCAATTCGGGTAGCAGTTTGTTGAACGCATTAAAATAAATGTCGGACGAAAAGAAGAAAAAGAAAGTAAATTACTCCAGCGCTTGGGCTGAGGCTCGCAAGATCATTTGGAATGCGCGTTGGCGCCTGTTGATCGGCAGTTTGCTGATGCTCGTCTCGCGGCTCGCGAGTATGGTGCTGCCCGCGTCAACGAAATTTATCGGTGACGAGGTGTTTGTTAACAAGCGCTACGAGCTGCTCAAATGGATCGCTCTCGCGGTCGGTATTTCGACGATCATTCAGAGCATAACGGGATTTGCTTTGTCGCAGATCCTTGGTGTGGCAGCCCAACGGGCGATCACCGAGATGAGAAAACGAGTGATGAGCCACATCGAACGGCTGCCGATCTCGTATTTTGACTCAACGCAGAGCGGCCAGCTGATCTCACGCATCATGAGCGACGCTGAAGGTATTCGCAATCTGGTCGGCACCGGATTGGGACAGATACTCGGCAGTCTGGTGACGGCATTTATCGCTATCGGCGTGTTGTTTTATCTCAACTGGCGGCTCACGACAGCAAGGATGATCGTGCTTGTCATATTCGGTTCGGCATTGATGTACGCATTCAAGGTGCTGCGTCCCGTTTTTCGCGAACGCAGCGTTATCAACGCCGAGGTCACCGGCCGTCTGGGCGAATCGCTCGGCGGTATCCGCATCGTCAAAGCCTATACGGCTGAGAAACGCGAAGAGCTGATATTCACCCGCGGGGCTCATCGGCTGTTTCGCAATATCGCTAAATCCGTAACCGGCGTTTCAGCTATCGCTTCGTTTTCTTCGCTCGTGATCGGTGCGGTCGCGGTCGTGATGATGGTAATTGGCGGCAGTGCGGTGCAGGCTGGGACGATGACGCTCGGCGATTTTTTGATGTATATTTCGTTCACGTTTTTGCTTGCGATGCCGGTATTCGAACTGACATCGATCGGCACGCAGATCACCGAAGCCCTCGCCGGGCTCGACCGCATACGCGAGATCATGGCGATGACGACCGAGGACGAGACCGACAAAGACAAAGCACCTCTGCCGGAGATCAATGGGACGATCGATTTTGAGAATGTTTGCTTTGAGTACGACGAGGGCGTGCCGGTGCTAAAAGGCGTTAGCTTTCATTCCGAAGCGGGAGCGACGACCGCTCTCGTTGGCTCAAGCGGGTCGGGAAAATCCACGATCCTCAGCCTCGTGCTCAATTTTATTCAGCCGACGACCGGCAACATCAAGATCGACGGCAAAGATCTAAACGATGTGAAGCTGCGGGATTATCGTCG
>JBKJRA010000114.1:0-14940 GCA_046594975.1 Pyrinomonadaceae bacterium
CACCGATACGGCCCCAATCACGACCGCTGCAATTTGCAGCACAATATTTACAACAGGATAGCCATCGATCAGCGATGAAAACACAGGTTGCCTGCGGATCGCCCAGACCGGCATAAAGCCAAGTCCTTGTAATATCAATCCGGCCCAAGACCTTGGAGCGTGGGTCGCGTCTTTCGAAGCCTCCGGTTTCTTACGCAACAAAAAGATCGCCGCAAATCCGAACCACAACAATATCACCGCCCCAAAAGCCGCCGCTGTCACATAATAAGATACTTGTTCTATATCCATCGATTTGATTTACGCTCGAGCTCGGGTTTTGTTCCGCCCCACCAAGCCATAGAATAGACCTAATGTCCGCCGGTATCTACCTTCACATCCCGTTTTGCAAGTCTCGCTGCTCATACTGCGATTTTGCGACCGATGTCTGGCGCAGCAATGATGCAGTCGAGAGGTATGTAGCCGCCATCTGCTCTGAAATTCGTAATTCTCAATTCGTAATTCGTAATTTTTCCGACACGATATATTTCGGCGGCGGCACACCATCGCTTTTAACACCACCCCAAGTCAAAAAGATCTTGAAAGAGGTTTATTCCAAATTTGAAATTTCCGACGACGCCGAGATCACGATGGAGATGAATCCCGCAACAGTAGCGCCCGAGACACTCGCCGCCTATCGCTCATTGGGCGTTAATCGTGCAAGCTTTGGCGTGCAGACATTCGACGACCGGGCGCTAAAAATGCTCGCACGCGGGCACGATGCTAAAAATGCCCACAACACTTTCAAAATGCTCCGCGATACCCGTTTCCACAACATCAGCTTTGACCTTATCGCCGGACTGCCGGGACAGACGATGCTGCAATGGCAGCATAATTTAGACGAAGCGATATCGATGTCACCTGAACATATGTCGCTCTACCTGCTCGAAATTCATCAGGGCACGCCGCTCGCCGAACAAGTCCGAAGCAAGCGTCAACCTACGCCCGACCCCGAACTCGCCGCCGATATGTACGAGCTGATGCTCGACCGTCTCGCCGCCGCCGGGTACGAACAATACGAGATCTCAAACTTTTCGCGACCGGGTTTCGAGTCACGCCACAATACTAAATATTGGATGCTCGACCCTGTTTTCGCTTTTGGAGTATCGGCTCATTCATTCGACGGCACGCAGCGTTACGCAAATCAACGCGACACTGCGGAATATGTCATCGCCATTGAAAACACAGGCACAGCCGAAACGATGCGTGAGGACATCGACCTCGCGTCAGAGTTTGTATTTTTGGGACTTAGATTAGAAAACGGCATCGATCTCAGCGATTATACACGCCGTTTTGGAGTCGCTCTGATCGAAAAATATAGAAATGAGATCGACGCCCTGATTGATGCAGGTCTGATCGAAATAGAGTCAGGACAGATGTGCCTTACCCGAAAAGGCAAGCTGTTTTCCAATGAAGTTTTTGCTGTGTTTGTCTAGGTTGCCGAGATCTTAAGATGAGTTCGGGCTTCCCAAATTTCGGGAAAGAATTTCTTGGTCAGCGTTGTCATCAGATAACCGACGCCCTCGCTGCCGCCTGTGCCGCGTTTCATGCCCAACATTCGCTCTACCATCAGGACGTGATGATATCGCCAGAGTGAGATGTTTTCGTCATGGTCGATCAGCAGATCCTGCATATTAAATAGATCAGCGTGTTTTTCAGGCTGCGAGAGTATTTCGACTATCGATGACACCTTTTCTTCGTGAGTTTCGACGGCAAAACCCTGTCGGCTCAATAACGCCCAAAATGCATCGCCGATACTTTCCCCGTCAAAACGCCTTTTCAGACGCCCGTATGCAAACTCGTCAAACTTAAAAAACTCGAGGATCTTTTCATCTTTTTGCCCCGAAATAAATTCCAGTTCGCGAAACTGCATTGACTGGAAACCGCTGGCCGGGTTGAGCTTATCTCGAAATTCGAGAAACCCGATCTGCGCCATCGATTCCAAAATATGTATCTGCGAAACCATTATCTTTTCGATCGCTACGACTGCACGCAGGCTGTGATTGACCCTGAAAGCCCGACCCTCGTTCAACCAGACGACCGTCGCGTCCATCTCATGCAAGATCTGTTTGAACCACAATTCATAAGTCTGGTGAATGACGAGAAAGAGTAATTCGTCGTGGCTCGTCGGTTCTGACAGTGTCTGCTGCAGCTTTAACAGTTCAGGAACCTTGAGGTATTCGTTGTATGAAAGCAAAGCATTTTTGCCGTATTCATCCGCCATAAAATTGGTTTATTCCACCGAAAAATATGGCTTTATCTTCTGTTATTAGCGATTTTATGTCAATTTTCAGCTAAATTTGCCGAATTGACCAATAATCTCTTGACTTGCCCGCAATATTTGGTTAAATTCTGTTCGTCTATCAACACAACTTAAAACAAACCTGCGAATCTTGCGGTTTAAGATTTATACACTTTTGGTTATTGAGTGCGACATAGATTTTTACTGCACACGAGCGTCGGCAGCTCAAAAGGCGGCGTGAAGTGTAGTTTTGCTTTCTGCCTGTTCAAAGGGTGAGAATTTTTAGTTCTTGAAGTTTTAGGAGGATTTACAAGTGATGTCAACAGGTGTCGGCAAGGTGAAATGGTTTAACAACGCTAAGGGCTACGGATTTATCGAGCAGCCCGGCGAACAGGATATTTTCGTGCATTACAGCGCGATTGGCGGTGACGGGTTTAAGACCTTGATCCAGGGCCAGGAGGTCGAATTTGAAGTCACAAATGGACCCAAAGGCCCGCAGGCGGAAAATGTGGTAAAAGTCGTCTAAAATAAAACCTAGCTTGAATAAAAAGACGAACCCGTTAGTGTTCGTTTTTTTTCATTTCTAAACGAGTTCTTCTCCCTTTGCTTTTAGATTTCGCCGCCACAACTCCCGATATGACGTAAACCTTGCAACCAGAGTGTTGAAATAATAACGCTGAGCATAAGACAGATTTCTATTGTCGGCGATCCGCTTGATGTACGAATCGAGCCGGGCACGAGCCTCAAGCGGCGGCCGCTTCATCGTGCCGTTAAAATATATGTCAAAATCTATCTTGAGCTTGCGAATATCGTCCTCAAGCCGCGATAGCTGTTGGTCGATATCAGCAGTTTCCTGCTCTTTGGACTGAACATTTCGGTATAATTTATTTCCTATTAGAGCCATTTTGCAGAGTTTCCTTGGTGGGACGGGCAATGAGAGTGCCCAATTTAAACAAATTCTCAAACAAGATCGATTTCCACGTTTTCTCGGTTTTTCAGTTAAGATATTTGTATGCCGTCAGCTAGATCTCCTGTTCAAAACTCGATACTTCGAAATCTGCCTTCGGTCGATGAGCTATTGCGTTCCGAAATGGGATCGAGATTGACGGCATCCGCCGGCGAATCGCATGCTGCCGCTTTGGCGCGAAATGCTATAGCTTTACTCCGTGATGAAATTGTCAGCGGAACAAAAGAGAGCCTGTTGCTCGATGCTGAAAATAAACTAAAAGCCGTTTGGCGATCAGAGCAAATGACCGGAACGAGGCTCGTAATAAATGCTGCCGGCGTGATAATTCACACCAATCTCGGCCGTGCATCTCTGTCCGAAAATGCCAAACAAGCAATGATCGGCGCCGCAGGTTACTGCTCTCTGGAATATGACATTGAGACCGGAAAACGCGGCCGACGCGGAAGCCGAGCCGAAGATCTCCTAAAAAAATTAACCGGAGCTGAAGACGCTCTTATCGTCAATAACTGTGCGGCGGCAGCTTTTTTTATCCTGACCGTTTTTGCCTCTGGCGGCGAGGTCATTATATCTCGCGGCGAACTGGTCGAGATCGGTGGCGATTTCCGTGTGCCGGATGTGCTGTCGCAATCGGGTGCTGCCCTGTGTGAGGTCGGCACCACAAACCGGACAAAACTCGCCGACTACGAAAAAGCGATTGGCGCGGAAACTCGCATGATTCTGCGAGTCCATCCGTCAAATTATAAGATCGTCGGTTTTACCGCGACGCCCACAGTTGCGGAGCTTGCCGCTCTCGCAAAAAAACACGGACAATTGCTTTACGAAGATCTCGGTTCCGGAGCGTTGATAGATCTCAACGAATTTGGCTTGATGGACGAACCGGTCGTCAGCCGCTCGATTGCGCACGGTGCGGATGTTGTTTCATTCAGCGGTGACAAGCTTCTCGGCGGGCCACAGGCAGGTATCATCGCCGGAAAACGGAAAATAGTCGATAAACTGCGAAAACACCCGCTTTATCGTGCTTTGCGGGTAGATAAGATCGCCTACTCTGCCCTCGAAGCAACCTTGGAAGCTTATCAACGCGGCACACATTTCGACGAGATACCGGTGTTGAAAATGCTCTCGATGACAGATAAAGATTTAAGGAAAAGAGCACAATCGTTTGCGGATCGTCTAAAAAGTGCAAAAAAATTAAGTGTTGATCTTATCAGTGGTTCGTCGGTTATCGGTGGCGGTTCGGCCCCCGATGTTCACCCAGCGACTACGCTTATTTCCATTTATCATGACACGTTGTCTGCAGGTGAGCTTGAACAAAAGTTGCGAGAATCAGATCCGCCTGTCATTTCCCGTATCGAAAAAGATCGGGTCTTATTGGACCTCAGGACGATTTCGGAAAATGAGGAAGTTCTATTATTAGAAATTTTGACAAAAACTGACTAACCGTTTCGACTCGTAAAATCCTGCATAAAATCGACCAGCGCCTGGACGCCTTCTTTCGGAAAAGCATTGTAGATCGAAGCCCGCACACCGCCGACCGAACGGTGTCCGCTTAGGCCATTAAATCCGAGAGCGGTGGCGTCGGAGCAGAATTGTTTTTCGAGATCTTCTGACGGCAGGCGAAATGTGACGTTCATCATCGAACGTGCGTCACGTCGCGCGTGGCCGCTGTAATATCCGTCGCTGGCGTCGATCGCATCATATAATATCGCTGCTTTTTCCTTATTTTTGACTTCCATTCCGGCCATGCCGCCCTGCTCAATCAGCCATTCGCAGACGAGGCTGACAAGGTAAATGCCCCAAGTATTCGGCGTGTTGTGCATCGAATTATTGGCCGCTAATAACCTGTAATCCAACATCGAGTGCTGATGCTCCGGCACCTGTGCAACTAGATCGTCACGAATAATTACAAGCGTCACACCGCTCGGGCCGATGTTTTTTTGGGCTCCGGCGTAGATCAGTGCGTATTCACGCATATCTATTGGCTTTGAAAGAATATTCGACGATGCATCACAAACTACAGGAATGCCGTCGCCGTCGAGATCGTATTTGAATTCAACCCCTTCGATGGTCTCGTTTGATGTGTAATGGATGTACTTGGCATC
Source organism: Pyrinomonadaceae bacterium (assembly GCA_046594975.1). GTDB lineage: Bacteria > Acidobacteriota > Blastocatellia > Pyrinomonadales > Pyrinomonadaceae > OLB17. The sequence goes on from JBKJRA010000114.1 coordinate 5,345, forward strand.
GCGTGTAAAGTTTAGTTCATCTTGCTTCGGCGCCGAGTCAAACCCGCTTTCAGCTGTCGAATACACAACATTTACGTTGCCGCACCGCTTTGCTTCCGTCAGAGCTTTATTGCCCCAAGCCCCCGTGATTACGTAATCCGCTGTTTCACGGGCCCCGAGAAAATTCATCGGGATCATCGAAAACTGAAACGATGCACCGCCCTGCAGAAATAAAATTCGGTAATTTTCCGGCACTGACAGTAGACCGCGTATGCCCTGTGTGGCTGCGGCCAATATCGTCTCAAAATGCGTGGAACGATGACTGATCTCCATCACGCTCATACCAATACCGCCGAGCGACAGCAGTTCTTCACGAGCCTTTTCTAATACGGGAGCGGGTAAAATCGCCGGGCCTGCGCTGAAATTGTAAATTTTGTCAGTCATCTATTCTTATACAGGCCATTCCAGCCCAAATGAAAGGTTAAGATACCATAGTTGACCTTCATTTTGAATTTAGCTTATGTATCAGCTTTTTCCCCTGCTTTTTGCAGTTGATTCAAGTTTTTAGCCAAATTGAGTTAGAATAGAGCATAAATAACAAACTCTTTTTTGGAGTTTGGCATCAAAACACACGCCTAAGTCGTTGTTTGTAAATCTTCGGAGGAATCAAATGTTTCGTAAGTCATATTTTTCATTTATTTTTGTCGCGGTAATGCTTGTCGTAGGACATACCGCGGTTTTTGCTCAATTTGCCCCTGTAACCGGCACCGTTGAGTTGAAAAAAGCCGATGGCACCCGCGAGCCTGTCGCTGGAGCGGTAATTGAACCTTATCGTATGGATATCAAAGCAACGTCTCCCGCAGGCAAAAGCGGTAAGAAAGGTGATTTCGCCTTTGCCGGACTGCCGCTGGGGGCAACATATATATTTGCAATTAGTGCTCCAAATTGTGCCCCCACAGTGTTTCCAAATGTCCGTGCCGGACAGGAAAAACTCGTTATTACGCTGTCACCAGGTGATGGAAGCAAATATACCGAGGCAGAGGTCAGAAAAGGGGTAACTACGCAAGCCGGAAGCGGGACTGCTGATGCCCAGGCCGAACAGACCGCAGAGCAAAAAAAAGCCCAGGCCGAATTTGAAAAAAAGAATGCCGAGATAACTTCAAAAAATGAAAAGATAAAACAGGCAAGTGAGACCGTCGCACGCACTTTAAAAGAAGGTAACGATGCCTACACAGCTAAAAACTATGATCTCGCGATCGTTAAATACAGTGAGGGCATTGATGCTGTCCCCGATTTTGTCGGCAGCACTCCCGTGTTAATGAACAATCGCGGAGCATCTTATAATGGACGGGCAGTTGATACTTTTAATAAAAGCATAAAATTAACAGATGTATCAGCAAAAGTTGCAGGTCTGTTGGCGACCAAAAAAGATTTTATTGATGCTTCAGCTTCTTTTTCACGCTCGTGGGAAATAATGAAAAATGCTCCGGCTGCGGATATTGTCGATGCAAATGCTAACGCGGAAAATAAGCTTGTTGCCCTTCGTGGTGTCCGGGAGACTTTTAGGCTTGCCGTTTTAACCGAACAGGTCGATCAGACCTTGATCGACGCAGCTAAGATCATGCTCCCCGAATATCAAAATGTTGAGACAGATGCTGCTAAAAAGAACGAAGCCAAGCTTATTTTTGCAGATCTTTATCGTGTAATTGGTGATTCTGTAAATGCTATTGCGGCTTATAAGTCCATTTTAGAGACGACACCGGAAAATCCTGATGCACTTGTCGGTGTTGGATTAAGCATGGTCAATCAGGGTTACGTTACCGATGACAAGGCGATGCTTCAAGAAGCAGCCAACTACCTGCAAAAATTTGTCAATGTGGCACCCGACACACATAAATTCAAAGCAAACGCTATCGAAGCGATCAGCACGTTGAAAACTCTTTCAAATGTTGCTCCGCAAAAATTGCCTAGCGGAAAAAAGAAGCCTTAATTTCTGGTTAATGACTTTTATAAGCCGTGCCTGATAGTATTTAGGCACGGCTTTTTATGTCTATCGCGATTCCAAATATTACCGAAAACGATCTCGTTTCTGTTATCAACATGATGCGGGATTTTGCTGAGTATGAAAAGCTTTCCGAATACTGCACTACTACCGAGCAGCGGATGCATATAGCTATGTTTGGGGACAAAAGTTTCGTCGAAGGGTTGATAGCATTCGACGACGAAAAGCCGATCGCCTACGCACTCTTTCACCCAAATTTTTCTAGCTTTCGTGGGCAGTGCGGCATTTATCTTGAGGACATCTATATCCTCGCCGAATATCGTCGGCACCATCTAGGCGAAAAATTACTGCGTGAAATTGCCCGAACGGCAAAATCACGTGGCCTCGAGCGTATTGATTTTCAAGTACTCGACTGGAATGAACCCGCCGTCAAGTTTTACCAAAAACACGGCGCGACACGTAACGATGATGAAAGCCATTTCAAATTCGCGGGCTCCGCGTTCGAAAAACTCACCATTTAGACTGACCTTTTTTTATAAGGAGATGCTTTTCAAAAGCTTCTCCTTTTGTATTTAGGACATTATTCTCAGAGCCAGATAAGGCGATATAGCAAGTAGCCAGATCGCGAGTTTGAAAAAGAACATCGCTTTGAGACAGATCGAGTCATATTTTTCAGCATTGACGCTAAAAAATCTTTGACTCAATCCCACCCAAAAACCGTGTGCGGCGAGATGCAATATAAACCACAGCATCAACATCGCGTAGTTGATAACCGCACACCATCCGAAAAAGTGGCGGAGCATTTCGATAGTCATAGATTTATGACCTCCTTTTTCCACCAACACAATATCACAGTTTACCTATTCAAACTGTTTCCGAAATTCCTCAAACATCTCTTTCAACACCGCGACTTCTTCCTCAAGTTTTTCAATTCGTTCAACATCTATCCCGCCGCGCCGCGCCGGTGCGGCCTGTGCCGCAGCAAAAGCCTCGACATCGATCTCGCCTGAGATCAGATGTCCGAACCGAGCTTCTTTCTGCCCCGGCTGGACCGGCAGCTTTATCACCAACGCATCTTCGCGCCTGGAAAGAGCGTCGAGAGTCTCTTGAATTCCTCCCAAATTTTGAAATTGATACAGACGCTCGGTCCGCGTCCGCAGCTCGCCCAGCGTCTGAGGCCCGCGCAGCAGCATCACACAGATGACCGCGACCTCAGGCGGCTCAAGCTCATAGATGCTTGGCAGCATATGTTTGTATTTCGGCACGCGGCTCGTGCTGCCGTAATACACATAAACAATGTTGCGGTCGCGAAGTATTTCCAGTGCCCTCTCCACCGTCGCATCGTCAAACGCCACCACCGGCTCGCGGTTGTTTTTCTGATTGCACGCGTTTACCAGAGCGTTTAGCGTCAGCGGGTAATATTCGGGTGTAGTTAGTTGTTTTTCGACCAGTGCCCCGACAATGCGGACTTCGGTTTCGTTCAATATTTCAGGCATAGTTCAAACCGAGGTTTCTCGTTTATATATAGTAATTTACAATTTAGAGAGTGGATATACTAGTTGCACGCACGCAAGATGAAATAGACGCCTCGTTTGAGCGGCTGTCGGTTGCCGCCCGCCTCGGATGCGACACCGAAACATCGGGCTTGAGTGCCAAACACGGAAGGCTTTTCTCCGTCCAATTCTCCGATGGTGAATTTAATGTGCTTGTCCCGATCAGCGAAGGGATTAAACTCGGCCGCCTTGCAGATATCCTGACCGACGCCGCGATCACCAAGATATTTCACAACGCCAAATTTGACCTCGATTTTCTTGGCCAAAGCGGCTACAGCGTCGAAAATATCTTCGACACGATGATCGCCGAAAAGGTCCTGACACGCGGAGCGGGCCAATCAGCATCGCTCGCCGAAACGCTCTACCGCTACTTTGCCGTCGATCTCGACAAATCCCAACGTGCAAAATTTAGCCAAAAATGGGACGGCATCTGGACCGACGCGCTTGTCGATTACGCCCTCTCAGACGTAATTCATCTGCCTAAACTAATGGACGAGCAAAACGCATGGCTGGATAAGCTAGGATTGGACAGAAACTACGCCGAGCAGATCGCCAAGATTTTTACCCGTGAATAACCCGAATTAAGAATACGAGACCCGATTCCGAGTCCTGTTTTGGCGTATTTTTATTCGTCTTAATTCGCGTTATTCGCGGGCAATATTTCTTTTTTTGCGTTCTTTCGCGTATTTCGCGGGCACGGCTCTCCTTCAATTCGTAATTCGTAATTCGAAATTGATACCTACCAGCGATGGTAAGCCGGATGCCCTTCCTTGACCGCGACGAAAGTTCCGCGGCATGTATCGCAAACCTTACCGTCCGCGATCAGCTCGGCCTCGACCGTAGCACGGTTCTCGCTTGATTCGACGACACGAGCTTTTAGAGTTATTGATCCATCAACCGGCGTCGGACGCAGAAGTTTAACGTGAAACTCTGCCGTTACAGTGCAATCGGGCTTGTCCTTGCCGTCACGTTTCATCATAAAATACGCCGCCGTCCAATTGGAGTGACAGTCGAGCAACGCTCCGATTATACCGCCGTTCAACATTCCCGGAAACGCTTGATGCTCCGGCTTAGGAGCCCAAGTCGCTACAACCTCATCGCCGTCCGCAAAGCTATTAATGTGCAGTCCCTTGTCATTCGCCGGCCCGCAGCCAAAGCAAATGCTCCCAGGCGAATAAGTCTCTTGCAAAGATCTCTCGTTACTCATACTATTATTTCCAAGATTACCACACGCTTATTTAATTATGGATCAAATTGACGTACCTGCGAAACGGACGTTCCTCGACATGAACGGCTATCAATGGACGGTTCTCTTTGCCGCTTGGCTTGGCTGGGGATTCGACATTTTTGACAGTCTTTTGATGAACTATGTCGCTCCGAACGCGGTCCCGACCTTGTTGGGCCTAACGATCGGCACGCCTGAAGCTGCGGCCGCGACGCTTTGGTGGACAGGCGTATTTACTTCGCTTTTGCTGATCGGCTGGGCGGTTGGCGGTATTATTTTTGGCAAGGTCGCGGACCGTATTGGACGGACAAAAACGCTGCTGCTGACGATGCTGCTATATTCGATCGGCACCGCAGCGTGTGCATTTGCGCCGAATATCTGGATCCTGATGCTCTGCCGCATTGTCGCTTCCTTAGGTATCGGCGGCGAATGGGCGGCCGGCGCGGCGATGGTTGCCGAGGTCGTGCCCGAAAAACGCCGCGTCGAAGCAGGTGCCCTGCTCTACACTGCCGCACCTTTCGGATTATTTCTCGCGACGTTTGTCACCTATCAGGTTACAGGAGTGTATTTCACAGATCCGGGTTCATCCTGGCGTTATGTATTCCTATTCGGCTTGATCCCGGCGGCAGTAGCGTTTTTCGTCCGGCTGTTTATCAAAGAACCGGAACGCTGGCAAAAGGTCGCACACGACCAGAGGGCTAAGATATCTGAGCTGTTTACGCCCAAGTACCGAGCTCTCACGATCAGCGGATTTTGTATGGCCGTAACGGCACTTATAACATGGTGGAGCGGCAATGCGTTTATCCCAATCGTAGCCAAAGGGCTCGCCTCACGCGAATGGACCGAACTCACAAGCGCCGGAGTCGCAGGTCTGCCGTCCATCGAGGTCATGGGCCAACAATGGGTCAGAACGGCCACTAACTCGTTTAACCTCGGTGGCCTGATCGGAACTCTGCTTACCATCCCGATCGCAAAAAGTCTCGGTCGTAAAAAGATGTTCTTTATCTTTTATCTCGTTGCCGCGGCGTCTATAATGTCAGCCTTCGGGCTGGACCTTGCCCCGCATACACGGCTGTATTTCTATTTCCCGATCGGCCTGTCGGTCTTCGGCATCTTTGGTAGTTTTACATTTTACCTGCCCGAGCTATTCCCGACACGCCTTCGTGCGACGGGCTCAGGCTTTACATACAACATCGGCCGATTCATCGCCGCTTTCGGACCGTTTCTCGTCGGCAGCATCGCTGCGGGTGGTACAAACTCTCTCGACGGAGCCATTCGGGTCTTGTTTTGGGTCGGATTTGTTCCAATAGTCGGGCTGTTTCTATTGCCATTTGTAATCGAGACGAAAGGGCGTGAGTTGGTTGATTAAAAAATTTCTTTTTGGAGGATCGAAAGATGATCAAATCGGGTTCAACAACGCTTATTCTGATCGGGGCAACGCTTTTCGTTCTCGTAATTGGGTGCGGAGGTAGTGCGAGCGACGCCTGCGTCGGCAAGGTCACTTACGAAAGTAAAACTTTCGAAGGCAAAGGAAAAAATGCTGAAGAGGCTGCAAGCAATGCCTGTAATAATTATTGCCGCGATGCCGACCCGGAATTTGATGTCCGATACCGCATTTGGCTTGATTCCCCAAAAGGTAAAGCCGCAAGGTCGCCTTCGAAACAAGAATCCATATTCAAAGACAAAGACCTTATGAACTATGTCACTGAGTCGTGTTCGAAAAAATGCGTCGCCACAATGAAGCCCGAGACGACGTGTAAGTGACCTAATAATACTTATTTGATTTTGATCTTTTCTTCGAGCCAATTTGTGAGGCTATCGATCGCCTCGATGTGAATGGGCTTTCCTTTCCACGCCTTGACTGTAAATATTATAAGCATGATCGTCGTAACGGCTGTAAAAATACCGCCGCCGACCCTTGCAACATTTGCAAAGTTAGCAATTATTCCCAAAACGGTCGTGACTATCAAGATACCTATATGTGCCGCCAGTCCCTGTGCAGCATGAAAACGAACCTTCGCCTCGTGTTTGGGGACAACCAGCAATTCGATAATGCCCGCAACCAGCCCTATCGAAAACGGTAAATAAGGCAGAGCCACTAGAATATTTTCGGGTAAGCCGACCTTGTCCACCTTGCGCTTGCGTGCCTGATCTTCCATAGCAAACGCAGCCGTTTGATATGCAGCCGGAACATATTGTCCGTTATATGGCGAGGTAAATGACGGATTGCCCGCCTCGGCAAATCGGCGCGTCTGCTCTTCCGTCTGTGCAGTCGCCGGAAACTGCTGCGTCGGCGCAACGTTGTATCCCAGCGTTTGCGTCGCAAATTGTGCCTCGGCAACGGCCCTTGCTTTTTCCGGAAATTCCGGATCGAGCGGATTTGTATCGTACTTTGTCGGCATCTCTAATGAAATTCTACGACAAATTTATGAGTTTAGTTCGGAAAAAAATTTTCTTACGAAAAGTCAGAGAACATTATGGTGAGAAGCTTGAGGATTCCGCCGGGCAACAAGATATTAAATATAGCGTTTGCGACCCTAGGTGGCACTAGATTGCCTTTTGAAATAATGACGTATTCATTTTCCCACCAAGTGGGGACAAACTTCGACTTGAAATGTCCTAAACCTTCGAAATTATACAGCGATCGCAGGTGTCTACGCGATATAGAAAATGCCTTTTCAACAAGATAGTTGCTACCGACGGATAGTTCGTCCTCTCCCTTTTCCGACAAGGGGACAGTGCCGAGCGTAGCAAGTTTTGCCCCTTGTGCGGCAAGAGCTTTCAGCGCCTCAAAAACCAGCAGGTCCGATGTTCCGTCCGGAGCATTATGTGCCCGCACAACGTCCTCGAGATACCAGCCTTCGCGTGCAGGTATTGGGCTTGCGGCGAGCACGCCCACGAGTTTGCCTGCTGCATCGCGGGCCGCAAAATATTTCTTCACTTTTGAGCTCTGAAACGGCAACACCGCAAAAAGCCAGCCAAATTTAACTCCGGAACGCCTGCCTGCCCCCCAATCATCACACAGTTCATTTGTCTCTTTGCGAAAACTTTCCGTTATGTCGGTGATCTCTGTGACCGACAAACCTGCACGCCGACCTCGATTAACACTTGATCGTAGGGTTTTTGCACAGTTGCCGGTAGGATTCCATTTCGTTAGGTCAAAGTAAGGCGATGCTCCGACCTTAACGATGCGGACATTTTGCTTGGCCACAGCATTGGCAAACTTCTCCGTTGTGGGTAAAAATGCTACGACCTTTTTCTTTTGCCGGGCTTCGCGGATAAACCGGCTTGTCATATCTGCCAGATCACAATCACGGCCTAGCGGTTCACCGCCGACAACCCATACGCGGCCGCTCTCATTGTAGGAAACTACGCCTTTTCCATAAGGATCTATCCAAACCTCCGGCTGCACGGCGAGTCCTATAAATGAGTGTTCGTTATAACCGAACTCCGATTGCAAACGAACGGCTTTGGCTTCGTCCGGGCTTGGAGATATTGAGAGCCTCGATTTTACTCGAGCTCTGCTCAAACCAACATATAAAGTGCTTATTCCGGCTCCTGCGCCAGCAAGGATCTCGGAGGCAAGTACAAAGGGGAACATGTATTCCTACTCTTAAGATTCACTTTAACATGAGAAAGAAAAAATATTTTACTTGAGTGAAAACTATAGACGTAATGCTAAAGCAAATATTACCTTCATTCAACTTAACTATGATGCATAGTAAGACATTTGAGAACTAATTTTTTATGCCGATCCCGAGCTCGTTTAACTGCCCGAGATCTACTTCGCCCGGCGAGTCCATCATCAGGTCTTGCGCCGAAGCCGTTTTGGGGAAAGCCATCACGTCGCGGATGTTTTCCGTGCCGCAAAGGATCATACAGGTCCGCTCGATACCAGCGGCGAAACCACCGTGCGGGGGCGTGCCGTATTCGAGAGCATCAAGAAAAAATCCAAACCGCTCGCGTGCCTTTTCGACCGATAATCCAAGAGCCTTAAAGTTCAACGCCTGAATCTCTTTCTGGTGAATTCGGATCGAGCCGCCTGCACATTCGTAGCCGTTAATGACCGCGTCATAGGCTTTTGCACGCACTTCGCCCAGCAGATGATGCTGCGAATCGTCGTTCACAGCCGTCTTAAATTTCTCTAAGTCCTCATCCATCGGCGACGTGAACGGATGATGCGCCGCGGCGTAACTGTCTGTTTCTTCGTCGTGCTCAAACATCGGAAACTCCGTCACGATCAACGGTTTGTAAGCCGTACGATCTATCAGCTCTTCACGTTTCGCAACCTCTATACGCAAGGAACCAAGGCTCGCCGCGACGATCGACTTGCGACCCGCGACGGTCAAAACCAGATCGCCCTTTTCAGCTCCTGCAACCGATGCCAATTCCGTGATCTTTTCTTCGCCCAACACTTTGAGCAAAGACGAAGTCACCTCATCAGCAACCTTGATCCATGCCAAAGCACCCGCTCCGTAACGCTTTGCAAAATCCTGCAGATCGTCGAGTTGCTTACGCGAAAAGTCCGCTTTGCCTTTTACGACAATACATTTGATCTCACCTTTTGCTTCGAGGATCGATGCGAACGGTGCAAAATCGGTGCCTTCGACGGAAGCCGAAAGATCTTTTAATTCCATCTCAAACCGCAGATCCGGCTTGTCAGAGCCATATCGCCTAACGGCCTCAGCATGTGTCATTCGCGGCCATTGTGTCGGCAGTTCGATGCCGCCGACCTTTTTCATAACATGATTAAACATCCCCTCGATATTGCGGTACGCCATCTCCGGATTGGCAAACGACATCTCCATATCGAGCTGGGTAAATTCCGGCTGCCGAT
>JBKJRA010000195.1:0-5070 GCA_046594975.1 Pyrinomonadaceae bacterium
CTTTGTCCCCAAGGACTCCGCGGAAGCCGCTCTCGACGCTTACAAAAAAGGTGAGATCGATGCCGTAACCAATGCAGATTTCGAGCCGCTTGCTCTGAAATTACTTACGCCTTACGAAGATTTTCGGCAGACGACCCACAGTGCACTGAATTTTTACGATTTTAATACCAAGAATGCCCCGTTCAGTGACCGCCGCGTCCGCGAGGCTCTGGCAATAGCAATCGACCGCGAACGCCTTACAGACGGTGAACTCGAAGGCTCGACGACGCCCGCGACCGACTTTCTGCCGCTCGGCAGCGAACACGCGAGCAGGTTTTCGTTTGACGTCGAAAAGGCCCGTGGGCTGCTCGATAAAGCCGGATTTCCTAATGGTGAAAATTTCCCAAAGATAAGATTGGTGATAAACCGGAATGATACCCAACAGCGTGTCGCACGTACTGTCGCCAAGATGTGGAAGCAAAATCTAAACCTTGACACACAGATCATCGTAAAAGAAGGGTCTGAGATAGAAGCCATCAAAACCGGCGGCGAGTTTGATCTGTTACGTCGCGGAGTTGTTTTGCCGACGATCGACGAGATGGTCAATCTGACGACTATTTTGGGAACAGCAGTCAAGGGCCCCGAAATTCCGGCTAAAGAAATAAAGCCGGGCGAGATCCCGGCCGAACCTCAGACCGAGCAGCCGATTCGAAAAAATGATGAAAAACGCGGGCCGTCCGACCTCGAAGCGACGAGCGAAAATTCGACTGTCGAACAGCCTAGACCCCTAGTTTTGCTGACTGAGGAAGATGCAATATACAATGTAAACGCGATACCGTTGTATTTTCCGATGTCTTATTCGTTGTTAAAACCATACGTTCGCGGATTTGAAATGAACGGCCTCGACGCATCCGTCTTGACCGGTGTGAGCATTGATAGTAATTGGCAACCCAAACCGTAGCCGCGCGAATCGTATTCGCGACATTTTGAATCTCTGCCCAACTGATTTATTGTTTACGTGAACCGAACAGCTTTTTCGGGATTTGAACGACCATTTTCGGAGCTTGATCTATGGCCGCCCTGCATCGCAGACGATCTAAAACCCTCGTCCTACTGCTTGCTATCTCGTCGCTTATCAGCGGTTGCACGAGTTCGGCCAACAGCCGTTATTTCGGCAAGACCATCGCTCCGAAAGACAATGTTTTACGTTATATATCAGGATCAGAGCCCGAAACCCTCGACCCGCAGATTTCTTCCGGCCAGCCCGAAGCCCGTCTTTACATGGCTCTGTTCGAAGGCCTAGTCGAATACGGCCCTAAGGATATGCAGCCGATCCCGGCTCTCGCAAAAAGCTGGGAAACCAGTCCAAAGGTCGATGAATTCATCTTTCATCTCCGCGATAATGCGAAATGGAGCGACGGCACGCCGATCACAGCAAAAGATTTTGTTTACAGTTTCCGTCGAGGATTTGATCCGAAAACTATCTCATCTTCGACTGAGCTTGGATTCTTTATCCAATATGCCGAAGCATTTAAGAGCGGGTATGTATTTGTAAAAAAAGGCGATACGTTCCTGCTCGACAAAGACTTTGGCGGCGAGCAGCCCAAACCTGTAACGCCTTTCGGCCCCGAAACTGAATTCAATAAATTCATTCATTCGCCCACGCGGCTCACGCTCGACGGCGATGAAAAGAAACGTGCAAAGCAGATAGACGCTGACCCAAAGCTGAAAGCCGCGGTCGCCGGTGCCGAATTCGTGCCGGTCAAAGCCGACGATATCGGTATCGAGGCAATTGACAACAACACACTGCGTATTTCGTTAAAGCAATCAGCTCCGTTTTTTGTCGGACTGCTTGCACATCAATTTTTCCGCTTGGTTCCGCAGCAATCCATCGAAAAATGGGGCAAAGATTGGACCAGAAAAGAGCATATCGCCACGTGCGGGCCTTTTCGCATCAAGGATTATCGTCCATATGACGCACTCGTTCTCGAAAGAGACCCAAATTATTGGGACGCGGCAAATGTTCATCTGGATGGCATCGAATTTTACCCGATCGAGGAAAACGCAACGATCATGAACCTTTACAAGGGCGGTGCGATCGACGGTTTTCTCAATCACACCGTGCTTACGTCCTGGATCGAAAATGTTCGTCAATATAAGGACGAATATCTCAATTTCCCTGAAAATGCCACCGCTTATTACAGCATGAACGTGACCAAACCGCCGTTCAACGACCCGAAAGTGCGAAAAGCATTTACGCTCGCGGTCGATCGGCAGGCACTGTCAAACTTCCGTAAGGTGACAAAGCCGCTTTATGATCTGACACCGTCCGGCATTTTTCCCGATTACGACAAGGCACGCGAAAAGATAAGCGAAGAGATCCGCAAGGAGCGGGGCGTTACTCCTGAGGTCTGGGCAACATATAACAAATTTGACCCCGAACAGGCGAGAAAAACACTTGGCGAAGCCGGCTTTCCTGTCCAGAAAAAAGGCGACAGTTATTCGTGCCCTAATTTCCCGACGGATACGGTTTCGCTGACATTCAACACCAATGAGAACAATAAAGCGATCGCCGAATTTGTTCAGGCCCAGTGGAAACAAAACCTTGGCGTCACGGTACCGCTCAAGAGCCAGGAGTTTAAAACTTTCCTGAAAGACCGGCATGACGTCCAATATATAGGTTTTGCTCAGAGTTTGTGGTCGGGTGATTATATGGATCCGTACACGTTTTTGGGTCTCCATTACGGCTACCCAAATAACGGCGACACCGGATTTAATGACCCGAAATATAACAAGATGCTCGACGAAGCCAATGCTGAGCTTGACGCACAAAAGCGTTTTGAAATGCTCGCCCGAGCCGAGTTTTATTTGATGGAGCAGCAGCCGTCGGTGCCGCTCACGATCAACGCAACGAACTGGATGAAAAAGCCCTATGTTAAGGGTATGTATCCAAATCCGGGGACACTGTTCCCTTGGAAATTAATCTATATCGAGACCGATCCGGCGAAATGGGATCACGATGTCGAAAACATAATGACCGACCTCGACCCGCAGGTCGAGAAACAATTACAGGAGCTGACCAGTACGCAAAAGGCCGCAAAGTAGACGCGAGAAAAGATGCTTAGTTTCATCGTCCGCAGATTGCTGATAATCATCCCGATGGCGTTGCTTGTAGTGACGCTGACGTGGGGACTGGTGCGTATTGCTCCAGGTAATTTTTATTCCGGCGAAAAGAAGCTGCCTGCCGCTGTCGAAGCTCAGATACGCCAAAAATACGGCCTCGATAAGCCTTGGTATCAGCAATACGGAATGATGATGTCCAATATCGTCCGAGGCGATTTTGGTGATTCGCTTAAGTATCAGGGGCAGTCCGTCAACGAGATCATCCGCAGGCACTTGCCTTATTCGGCGGTTATCGGATTGTTGGGATATTTACTCGCCTTGGCTCTGGGATTAACTGCCGGAACGATCGCGGCACTGAAGCAAAATTCCGGATTCGATTACGGCTCGATGTCGCTCGCGATGCTCGGATTGTCAGTTCCAAATTTTGTTCTAGGGCCGCTGCTCGTTCTATTTTTCTCATTTTGGATATATTTGCTGCCGCCCGCCCGCTGGGGCGGAATAACGTCGATCATTTTACCCGTGTGTACATTATCAGCAATTTACGCAGCATACATCGCACGCCTGACCCGCGCTGGAATGCTTGAGGTTATGAGGTCGGATTACATCCGCACGGCTCGTGCAAAAGGCCTTGATGAGAAAACCGTGTTGTTGCGTCACGCGATACGCGGCGGCTTGATACCTGTCATCTCATTCACCGGCCCGGCGCTCGCAGCTCTGCTTGCGGGAACTGTCGTCGTCGAAAAAGTTTTTGCGATCCCCGGACTCGGCAACATTTTTATCCAAGCGGTTTTGAACCGCGATGAGCCGCTGATACTCGGCATCGTCGCATTTTTGTCGATCCTTATAATGATATTTAATCTGGTGGTTGATGTCGCTTACGGATTTTTAGATCCGCGTATCCGTTACGAATAGTTTTTATGGCCGAAAATATTGAGATCATCAAAGGTGCCTCGCTAGGGCGTGATGCGTGGAAACGGCTGTTGCGAAACAAGCTCGCCGTTTTCGGCATGATCGTGCTCGCGATAATGGTCGTCGCGGTCGCCATCGGCCCTGCGATCATCAAATGGACGACCGGCTACACTTACGATCTGATACCGACGGATAGCGACCTGGTTAAGGCAATGGCTCCATCGCTAAAACACCTGATGGGAACCGACGATGCGGGTCGCGACATTTTTGCCCGCGTGCTGCAGGGCGGACGCATCTCGCTGATGGTGGGCATTATCTCAACGACGGTTTCGCTCATTATCGGCGTTTCGTATGGGGCAACCGCTGGTTATCTCGGCGGCAGGATCGACAATCTGATGATGCGATTCGTAGATATTCTCTATTCGATCCCGTATATCTTGATCGTTATCGTGCTGTTATCAGTTTTTGGCGGACCAAGCACTCCTGAGTGGATCAAGTGGCTTTCCTCAACGCTCGGCGGTGCAGGCAATCAGGGCTTGTGCCAAATTTTTTTGCTTTTCTTTGCACTGGGACTGGTGTCGTGGCTGTCGATGGCTCGTGTTGTTCGTGGACAAATTTTATCGCTCAAGAATCAGGAATTTGTGCTCGCGGCCAAGGCGACAGGTGTTTCAACATTCGGCATTATCGTTAGGCATCTCGTGCCAAATGCACTCGGGCCGGTGATCGTTTATGCAACACTGACTGTGCCGAGCGTGATGCTGACCGAGGCGTTTCTTTCGTTTCTAGGGCTAGGCGTACAGGCTCCGTTCGCTTCGTGGGGCAGCCTCGCATCCGACGGCATCAAAAACATCGCAATATTCCCGTGGCAGCTTATCTTTCCGGGCGTAACGATGGCTCTGACGCTGTTTTCATTAAACTTTTTAGGCGATGGTCTGCGCGATGCGCTTGACCCTCAAACGAGAAAATTTTAGGAGATATTTGATCGTGCGAAAATTGGTTACTATTTTAACGGCAACATTGTGTGTGGCCGCCGTTGGATACGGACAAGCAAATCAAAAG
>JBKJRA010000053.1:0-10654 GCA_046594975.1 Pyrinomonadaceae bacterium
CAAGGGTAAGGTGACAAAGATCGATCTCAAGATCGGTTCGGTCGAGCTTAACCACGAAGAGATCGTCGGTCTAATGCCGCCGATGATAATGGAGTTTTATGTTAAGGATAAAGCGATACTTGATGGTCTAAAGGTCGGCGATAATGTCGAATTTATCGTCGAATATAAACACCCTGCCGAGACGGTCGTGAGCATTAAAAAGATCCCATGACAGCTATTCCATTCAGCAAATTTCACGGTTTTGGCAATGACTATATCGTCATTGAGCGCGAGCACATTACAGATGATATGCCGCTTGATCAATTAGCGATCGCTATCTGTCACCGCAATACCGGAGCCGGATCGGACGGCATCGCTGTGCTTGAAAGGCTCGACGGCAGCGACGCGGATTATCATTGCGAGATCGTCAATCCCGACGGCAGCACGGCCGGATTTTCCGGCAACGGCACCCGTTGTGCAGTTGCTTATCTGCATTACAAAGGCATCTGGTCAGATGCTGATCTTCGCCTGCGGACACGCAGCGGTGTAAAAAATTACCACCTGATCGAACGCAAGGGTGACGGCGAGTTTTGGTTTAATGCCGAGATCGGCAAACCGCGTTTTGCCAGCGAAGAGGTTCCTGTCCTATTGGAAACCCGCCGCGATCACGTCATCAACGAGCCGATCGTCGTCGATGGCCGCCACTACGCATTTTCCGCCGTCAATGTCGGCAATCCGGTTGCGTGCATATTTGTCGAGAATTTCAATTTTGACTGGCGTGCCGTCGGCAAGACGATGGAAACGCACGAAAAATTTCCGGAGCGTGCCAACATCGTTTTTGTAAAGATCGATGACCGCGAAAATATCGAGATCCGCATCTGGGAACGCGGTGCCGGTGAAACGTCAGCCTCAGGCACATGCTCAGCCGGAGCCGCTGCCCTCTCGGCATTTATGTTAAAAACCGGCCGCAAGGTCATGGTCCATTCCGAGGGCGGCACCACCGATGTGCTCTGGCGCGACGACGACGAGATACTCATCACCGGCCGCGCCGATCTCTCATATTCCGGCGAATGGACTCAATAAATATTCACTTCCAGTTCCCGATGAGGATAAACGGCGACCAGTAGAACGGATGTGCGAAAGGCGCGTTGGGGTTTCGTTTGTACAAGACCAGCTTTGACGGATCAATTTTTATATTTTTTTCAGTTTCCGCGTCGTCCTGAGTCAATTGACGGTTAGCTGTCGCAGAGGTTCTGTATTCGCCTTTCAAAAGAGCAAGCTGAGCCTTTCTGATCGCCTCGGCCTTGTTTACACCGGTTTTAGTGTAATCTTGATAAAACCGGGTCATAAGTTCGGCGGTGCTGTTGTCGGACACTTCCCACAGCGACGCCATTACCGCTCCTGCCCCCAAACGCTGAGCTAATTCCGCAAATCCGTCAACCTCGCGTCCGTTTGCGTCGGGACGCTGGGCTGCAGTTTGGCAGGCAGACAGTGCAAGCAGTTCGACGCCGGCGAACAAGTCTTTCTGCTGCTTCATCTCGTCCAGAGTGAACGGCATGCCGTCGCCTAGCAGCAGGAACGAATTTGCCTCATCCCCCGCTACAAACCGGAAATGAGAGGCGATATGGACAAGAGGTTTTCTCGCTTTTAACGCATCGAGCATTGCGGCTTTTGTAAACCTCTTATCGATCAGGACCTCGCCATTTAACACACCACGGTTTCCTTGCTTGAATATACGGCCAAGCTCCATCTTAACTGACGGCAAAGCCGAGGCATTGAAAGTGTCGTTGCCTAGGCTGACTTCATGAGCTTCGCTGCTGCCCATCCCTGTTCCGCTCCGACCATTGCTCACGTCCCGCGTCATCTGTTCGTTATCGGCTC
This sequence comes from Pyrinomonadaceae bacterium, assembly GCA_046594975.1. GTDB lineage: Bacteria > Acidobacteriota > Blastocatellia > Pyrinomonadales > Pyrinomonadaceae > OLB17. Next base: position 1,861 of record JBKJRA010000053.1, read on the forward strand.
TCGTAAACACGACGTTCTGATAACGCTCGACCAGATACTGCCTGCCGTCAAAGAGTGTCGCCATCGGCACATAACGAAGATTGCCGTCCAATGACCAGAGTATCGTCTTTGTGTCCCGCGGCAGCTTGTCCAGGAGTGGTTCAAACACGATCCTGTAAAGCTCGTTCGCCGCCTCTCTGGGATCGTATTTCGGCGTGCGGAGCAGTTTCCAAAACTGCAAGGCCTTTGCATTCAGGTCTTTGCCATTGATCGCATACGCCGCCGATGTGATCCCATCGGCCGTCACCAGCAGCGTCCTGAATCCGTCATCACCAACAAGCGTGTAAACCGCAACCGTGTTTTGCTTTGTCGAATCCGAAGTCTCCCGCAGAGCCGCCTGCATGGCCTTGAGATCTGCCAGCTCAGGAACCGTATCCATATCGTCCGAGGGTGCCGCAAATTCTTTCTCGGCCCTCGTCAAAAATGCCTGATATTCGGCATTCGCTCTGGCTAATTTCAATTCAAAAGATCTGATTTGTATCGATTCATTAGCCGTTGGTTCTCGCTTCCCAACCGACCGTCTGAATTCGTCAATAGCCCGACTTGCTGTCACAACTGCCTCAATTCTCGTATCCAATTCCGCAGACAATCTGGTCTCGCGTGCTGTAAAAGATATTGGAGCGGTTTGTTTTAACGATTTAAAATCAAAATACTGTTGGTCTTTAAACAAATTAAGAATTTGCAGAGCTTCGGCTGAACGCCCCTGTGCAACCAAGGACGATGCCAATCGGCGATAGACACTTTCTATGGATTTCAGAAATGTTTTCTGAACACTCTTATCAAGGCCTGTGATGTTAGCTCTAAGCGACTGATACTGAGTAACCGCTTTCTTTCCGAAAAATACAGAGTAACGCTTGTTCTGGAGTAAGTTCCAATCATATTCGAGGTATTCAAGCGAAAATGCTTCGCCTCTATTATCTTGGCTTTCCCGTCCCAGCGGCAGGCTCTGGTAGTAATATTGAATGGCCGCACGGCTTTCGCCCATTGACGAATGGACCCTTCCAATATTATCGAGCGTGATTGCTTCTTGTGACTTGTGACCAGCACCCTTGTTAAGACTCAGGACCTGTGCGTAATATTCGAGAGCTTTCCCATAATCCTTGAGGCCTGAATATGCAAGGCCGATATTATTCAAAGCTTGTGATTGAAATCGGGTGTCACCAAGAGTTCGAAAAATACTCAGAATTTTTTCATTTACGTCGATGGCTTTTTTATATTCTTCGAGGTCTATAAAGATCAAACCAATACCACCAAGTGCATTTGCTTCATCCACAGAATCGCCGATCTCATGGGCAATAGATATAGCGCGATTATAATAATCAAGACTTTTTTGTAGCTCACCCAGTTTCTGATAACTACTGCCCAAATGGATTAAAACACCAGACTCTGTGCGGCGGTCGCCCAGCTCTTCAAAAATCTTGAGCGCCTGGCCATAATTCTCTAGGGCTTTTTGTTGCTCGCCCATAATCGAATAAAGTTTGCCGATATTCGCCAAGGTGAATCCCTCACCTGATTTATCGATTATTTGTCTGCGGATTCCGAGAGCTTTAACGTCTGCATCCATCGCCTGCTCGATTTCGGACAAGTATTCGTAGGCCACACCTATATTTGACAATGTAATTGCCTCGCCATCCCGGTTTTTAGTGATGCGATGAATTACTAGAGCTGGGTTATAGTAATCCAAAGCGGTTTTAGCTTCACCTAATTGTAAATACACAGTGCCAATGTCATTTAGTGTAGTGGCTTCGGATCGTTTGTCGCCGAGCTTTCGGAACATGTCTAAAGAGAGATGATAGTTTTCAAGAGCTTTCTGGCTTTCGCCTAAATCTGAGTAAACCGCACCTAATGTAAAAAGCGTTTCTCCTTGATGGGGGGCATCCTCAATTTTCTTAAATAGAGCCACTGCCGCCCCAAGTTTTTGTGTCGCGACTGTTAAAGATTCGGCAGTCCCTTTTGATCTCAACCCATTACTCTCGGCCAATCCGGTCATTGCAGCGACACGATCTTTGTCTTTGTCCGTTGCAGCTCGCTGCTCAAGTATTTGTACTTCGTATTTACCGGCGGGGGCAGTTTTTTCCAGCGAGCGCACTTCCAGGCGATAGGTTCCTGCCGTTTCAATAATTATTGAAACCGGTTCAGGCCCCTGTGTACCGTTCGGGCTATCCACTTCCACGGTTTTTTTGTTATTGGCATCGAAGAGCGTAACAACAACGTCGATGCCTTTTTGTTCGACGACTACATTAAGAAATTGCCCGGCTTGGAGTGAAAGACTGTAGGAGTGTGCCTCGTCGCTTTTTAACTCGCGTTCGATTGGCTTGCCGAGCGTCAATGGCTGGATATCGGGTGTTTGTCCATATGTAATTGGGCTTTCTCCAAAGAGGAAGATTAGGCCCAACATCACTGCGATGATTACAGAACCGACAAATCGAATTCTCATTGACCGTTTACCTGCCTCTTAATGGTTATCCTCTTGATTGCGAAATAATACGTATTTTTACGTGACCTGTCAACGAAAATCATAAGCGACACATCAATATGGCCTAAATGGTGTGTCATCATTCAAAGTTTGGTAAGATTTGGTTATGGATAACTTAGAAACGGCGACGCTGGCGGCAGGGTGTTTTTGGTGTGTTGAGGCGATATTTGACGATCTCAAGGGCGTTGAGGATGTTGTGTCAGGCTACTCCGGCGGTCACACAGAGAATCCGACTTACAAAGAGGTCTGCTCCGAAACGACCGGCCATGCTGAGGTTGTCCAGATCAGATTTGACCCGAACGAATTATCTTTCAAAGAGCTGTTACAGGTTTTCCTTACCGTCCACGACCCGACCACGCTAAACCGACAAGGCGGCGATATCGGCACGTCGTATCGCTCTGCCGTTTTTTATCACTCCGACGAACAAAAACAGGTCGCCGAAGAAACGATTGCCGAGTTTAACGCCGAGGGCATCTACGATAACCCGATCGTCACCGAGGTCACCGCTTTCGACAAATTTTGGTCCGCCGAAGATTACCATCAGGAATATTTCGCCAACAATCCAAACCAGCCGTATTGCAACGCGGTCGTCGCCCCAAAAGTCGCAAAGTTTCGTCAAAAGTTTCTCTCGAGACTCAAAAGCTAAAAACGAATCACAATTCAGACCCATCCGCCGTGTTAAAAAATGTTTGACACTGCCTCGTGAAATATTGTATTGTTTCAACTAGGCTTTTGCTGAAAGCCGTATTTCAGCAGCATCCCGCCGATCAAGTTTTAACCCCAATTTAGAAACCCCTCAGTAAATTCGAGAATCGAATTTCACTCCAAGGAACTCACCATCACATGAAATTAAATGACTTTTTAGCTCGTTACCGGGCCCTCGCGTTTTTGTCGCTGATCGCTGTGCTTTTTCTGTCGATCGCATTTTCTAACGAATTTTATTCAAACGCCCAGCGGGTTACCAAAGGCGAAAGAATCGCTCCGGTAGATGACGCTCCGCTCGCAGGCACGATCACCGGCAAGGTCTTTCAGGACTTTAACGGCAATGGTGCATATGACACGGCCAGCGGCCTAAACTCGATCGACGCAGGCGTTGCCGGCGTTACCGTCAGCGCATACGATTCGCTGGGCAATGCTTGCGGCACAGCGATGACCGATGGTGCAGGTGCGTATTCATTGAGTGCTACAGGCACAGGGCCGTATCGTGTGGAATTTACAGCATTGCCTGCCGGCTATTCACCGTCAGCACGTGCAACCGATTCGGTATTAGGCGGCACTGCTACGGATTCAGGTTCGACAGTTCAGTTCGTTGCTAATAACAGCACGTCGAACGTCAACCTCGCTCTGAATCGCCCCGAGGAGTTTTGTCAAAATAACCCGAGCATCGTCATTTCACGATTTGCGGAGGGTGCTCAGGACGGCATTTACTCTAACAACAGCGTGCTGATGTCTTTCCCCTACAATGCGGGAACGGCATACAACGATACGACAGTTGCTAATTATGACTTGCCGGCAGTTGCGGGATCGGTAACAGCCGGTGCAACCGGAACGGTTATGTCGCTGGCGTATTCGCGTCTCAATAACCGCGTCTATGCGGCATCATTCTTCAAACGTCACGCCGGTTTCGGACCGGGAGTTGACGGCACGATGAACACAGCCGACGACGCCGGAGCGATATACGTTATCAACCCGACGACAAACGTCGTGGCATCGAAATTTACGCTTCCGGGTGTAACGACCAACTCCCACCAGACGAGTGATTACAGCAACGATAATGCTGACATCGGTTGGGATGCAGTTGGTAAAACAAGCATCGGCGGTATGGATATCGCTACGGACGAAAGCAGGTTATTCGTAATGAATCTGCAAAACCGCAGCCTTTATGCTCTTAACCCTGCTACCGGAGCGTCGCTTGGCAATAGTGCGTCAGCATCGACGCTTACGCTGCCTACACCGGGCGGCAGTGCTGCAAATTGCCCGGCGGGCGACATCCGTCCATTTGCCGTGAAATATTATCGCGGCCAGGTCTATCTTGGTGTCGTATGTTCGGCTGAGAGCTCAGCATCCGCAACCAATCTTTTCGCGTATGTTGTTCAGGTCAACCCGACGACATTGGCTTTTGGTCCGGTCGTTTACAGTTTCCCTCTGAATTATCCGCGTGGGTTTGCAGATCCGGGTCAGGCAGCTGAATGGCTGCCGTGGCGTACGACGATCTCGGCAAATTTTGCATATCCGCAGCCGATGTTCGTCGATATGGAATTTGATAACGGCAATCTGATCGTAGGTTTGCGTGACCGTGCCGGCGATCAGGAATTTGATAACGGCCCGTCTGCAAAACGGACTGCCGGCGACACGCTCAGAGCGTGCGGTTCATTCGGTGCCTGGACACTCGAAGACAATGGCCGCTGCGGTACGGCTCCTTTTGCAGGTATTGCACCACAGGCGACCGGCCAGGGCCCCGGCAATGGCGAATTTTATTACGAAGACGATTTTTGCCTGACGCCGAACGGAGGAAACTATCACGACGAAGTCGCCTGGGGTGTGCTGCTTTTAGTTCCGGGCCGACAAAATGTCTTATCGACGCTGCTCGATCCGATATCACGTGTTATTTCAAGCAGTGCGACGTTTGACGGCGGATTGCGTTGGATGAACAATGCGACCGGCGCCACCGACCGTGCGTATCGTGTTTACAACGGCACGGGCGGAGCGAATGTCCCCGACTTTGGAAAGGCGAACGGCCTCGGCGGAACGACCGCATTGTGCAGCCCGGCTCCGATCGAGATCGGAAACCGCGTCTGGCGCGATTCCAACAGCAACGGTGTCCAGGATCCCGGCGAGAATGGCATAGCGGGTGTAACTGTCCGTCTTTACCAAGGATCGACGGTTGTCGGAACGGCTATAACTGATGCTAACGGCGAATATTACTTCGTTTCCAGCACGGTTGTTGACCCAAACACGGGCGATAATCTCGGTCAGGTAAACGGCGGAGTTCTCTACAACGCCTCATATCAAGTGCGGTTTGATAACCCCGCTAACTACAACCTCGGCGGTCCGTTATTCGGCCTTTTGTTGACGACGGCTAATCAGACGTCACAGCTTGGCAGCGACGACTCTTCGGATTCGGATGCGGGCAATGTGGTCAATCCGGCAGGCTCACCTGCGGGAACATACCCTGTGGTTGGTGTTACGACCGGCGGGGTAGGGTCTAACGATCATACGTTCGACGTCGGATTTATCTCGGCACCGCTGGCAGCTAATGTATCGGTCGGGGGACGCGTAACATTGTCTGACGGCAGAGGTGTGGCCAACGCTCGCGTGGTCTTGACCGAAGCTAACGGCACGATGCATCTAGCTTTGACCGGACGTCGTGGTTTCTATAACTTTGGCGAAATACCTGATGGGCAGTCTGTTATTGTTAGTGTCGGTTCGCGACGCTTTACATTCAGCCAGCCTGTTCGCGTTGTCTCGCTGACGGACAATATTGCGGATCTCGATTTTGTTGCCAACCCCTAGTTATTGGTAAGCAGCATTTCTCTCCCGGGCCTAGGGGCGGTTGTTAACGCAGCCGCCCCTTTTTTCGTTTAAAGCTTTCCGAGCAGCATCAGCACGCCGATAACGATAAACGCAACTGCGACGATCCGCTGCAGCCATTCGGTGGGGATGTATTCGCTCAAAACGCCGCCCACCAGCACCCCGATCAGAGTCACAACGACCAACGCCGTCGCCGCTCCGAGAAAGACTGAGACCTTAGACTCAGTACTCGATGTCATCGTAATGACCGCGAGCTGTGTCTTGTCCCCAAGCTCCGCCAAAAAAAGTGTTATAAACGCCGTTCCAAATATTTTCCAGTCCATAGGCATAGTTTACAGAAGTTTTCTGCGTTGACCGAGTTTTCAGAGTTTGAAATACCTTTCAAAATTCTTTGACTCTGCAACTCCGTAACTCTGCCAACTCTGCAACTCTCTTGACTCTCAAGCCAAATTGGTTCAAAATTCGCTAAAAACAATTCACAGAACCTATATTTCGGCTTGATCAGGAAAAGACTATGGCAAATTCACTATTTCGCAAAAAATCGATAGCACAGATCCAGTCAGACGCGGCTCAGGGCTTTGCTGATGCAGAAGCATCAGGAACCGGATTGAGGCGTTCGCTAGGCACATTTGACCTGACGATGCTCGGTATCGCAGCGATCATCGGAGCGGGTATTTTCGCGATGGTCGGCCAGGCATCTTACAATGGCGGGCCGGGTGTGATATTTCTGTTTATTTTTGCCGCGATTGCCTGCGGATTTGCCGCGTTATGCTATGCAGAATTTGCCTCTAAGATACCGATCGCCGGTTCGGCATATACCTACGCTTATGCGAGCTTTGGTGAATTGCTTGCGTGGATCATCGGCTGGGATCTGCTCGTCGAATACGCCATCGGCAACATAGCCGTCGCTATCTCATGGAGCGACTATTTCACAAGCCTGCTTGAGACCAACGGAATACATATTCCGCTGCAATATACGATGGATTTCCTGTCGGCTAAGCGCGGATTTACGGCCGCAAGCGAGGCCATCGCCGGCGGTGCTACATTTGACGCACTGAAAGCAGCTTGTGATGCCAAAGATGCTTTAGTTACTTGCGGGCAACTCGACGGCTATACAGCGTGGACGACGGCTCCGCACATTGGCAGTTGGCCGATCATTGCCGATCTACCGGCTCTGGGCATTGTTTTTATAATCACATTGCTCGTTTATATCGGTATTCGCGAATCAAAAACTGCGTCGAACATCATGGTCGCAGTTAAACTCGCGATCATTCTGCTCGTGATCGTGCTCGGTGCTTTTTATGTCAATACGACAAACTGGCACCCATTTCTACCTAACGGATTCAAAGGTGTTATGACCGGCGTCGCGGCGGTATTTTTTGCTTATATCGGGTTTGACGCTCTTTCGACAACAGCCGAAGAGTGTAAGGATCCGTATAAAACATTACCTCGAGGGATGATCTACAGCTTGCTGATATGTACCGTTCTTTACGTGATTTTAGCGTTGGTCCTGACCGGAATGGTCAACTATACCAAGCTCAATGTTGGCGATCCGCTGGCATTCGTTTTCGGCCCGGAGGGTGTCAATATTCCGTGGGTTTCGGGCATCATCGCTGTAAGTGCGATCATCGCTATCGCAACTGTTCTGCTTGTGTTTCAACTCGGCCAGCCGCGTCTATGGATGGCGATGAGCCGCGACGGGCTGCTGCCAAAGATATTTTCGTCTATACATCCAAAATTCCGAACACCGTGGTTTTCGACCATCCTTACCGGCTTTATGGTTGCGATACCGGCTCTGTTCATGAACCTTTCGGAGGTCACAGATCTCTCGGTTATCGGGACGCTGTTTGCGTTTACGATCGTCTGTGCAGGTGTGCTGGTAAAGGATAAGGAGTTTGCGGGAGACAAGCGTTTTGTGCCATACATTAGCTCGCGGTATCTGTTTCCGGCCATCATGATCGCAGCCTTTGGACTCGTCTATTATCTAAATCCGGATTTCTTCAAGAATCTATTTGATTTCACGGCGACAGCAGATAAAACGAGCTACGCGATATTTACCGAAAAGATACCGTATCTTGTATTTCTGCCGTTCACTCTCGTGATGATAATTCTGTGCGTTGTTAAGCGTTTGTCACTGATACCTGTGCTCGGCGTGATGTGCTGTACGTATCTGATGACCGAGCTGGGATGGACCAATTGGTTCCGCTTTGCTATCTGGCTGATCGTCGGAATGATCGTTTATTTCTTTTACAGCTATAGCCATAGCAAACTGCATAATGCACCCGAGTGGGTCGATCCAAATGCTGCGGGATCGTAGGGGGCAGAGGTTTACAATTCTTTACAATGTTGCCAAAACCAATTGAGGTAGAATTGCGTCTTATTAGGCGTATAAGTTTTTACTCAATTTAATTAGGAGCAATTTTTTATGAAGAAGCAATTTGTTTTAGCGGCGATCTTTTCGCTGTTTATATTCGCGATCGCTGTTTCGGCGCAAAAGACGACCGATTTTAGCGGCACGTGGAATCTCGACGTCAGCAAATCGAAATTAACAGGCCGCGATGCCAGTATCGAATCGCAAGTCATGACCGTCACCCAGACGGCAACCGACATCAAGGTCGAAACAGCTACAAAACGCATCGCACCACCAGCAGGCGCACCTGCGGGCGGCCCACCTCCGGGCGGCGGCGGTGGCGGACGTATGGGCGGCGGCATGGGCGGCGATATGCCGATGACCTACACTCTGGATGG
>JBKJRA010000059.1:0-2580 GCA_046594975.1 Pyrinomonadaceae bacterium
TGGTGCGATCGGCGACGCCAGTGTTAAGCGTCGTAAGAATGGACGGATGCTAGTAGGAGCGACGGCGATGATGCTCTACGTGCCGCTGGTCTATTTTGCGCTGCAAATGCCGAAAGGTGGCACGACCGTGTTTCTCATTTTAATGGGCACTGCGACGGCACTATCGTACTTTTATTATTCGACTGTTTATTCGACGATCCAGGATGTGACCGAACCTGCCGCTCGCGGGACGGCAATGGCCGTATATTTTTTTGCAATGTACGTACTTGGTGCGTCATTTGGGCCCTACGGTACCGGGCTTCTGAGTGATTTCTTTACGAAACGAGCGGCACAGGCCCAAGGAATTACGGAATTGACTCAGTCCGCTCTCGAACCATTTCGGGGCGACGGGCTTCACTCGGCGATGTATGTTGTGCCCATCCTTGGCGTTATTGTAGCTCTGGTCCTCTTTGCAGCGTCGAAGACCGTTTCGAAAGACATAGAGCGATTGCAAACATGGATGGGCGAGTCGGCAAAGGACAATTTGTGATAAACTTTTCCTAATACATCCATAACATATGACGCCCGAAGTAAAAGAATCAGTCACACCCGCCCAGGCCGAAAAAGAACGCTGGGAAGAACAAACTCTCGCTTCTGTATTGGCAAAAACGCCGGAACGCAAAGCATCGTTCGAAGGTATATCACTCGAACCGGTGGAACGTCTCTATACAAAAGCCGATTGCGAATCCATTGATGAAGTAGGATTTCCCGGTGAGTTTCCATACAAACGCGGCATACACCCGACGGGATATCGCGGCAAAATGTGGACGATGCGTCAGTTTGCGGGGTTTTCGTCGCCTGAGGAAACTAATCGCCGATTCAAATATCTGATGGCTCAGGGGCAGACAGGCTTGTCCGTCGCGTATGATCTGCCAGCGTTGATGGGGCTTGATGCCGATTCGCCTTTGAGCGAAGGCGAGGTTGGTAAATGCGGTGTCGCCGTGTCTTCGCTGGCTGATTTTGAGGTTTTGTTTGATGGCATTCCGCTTGACCAGGTAACAGTTTCACAGACGATCAATGCTCCTGCTCCAATATTTTTGGCGATGTATCTTGTGGTTGCCGAAAAGCAAAAGGTTGATTTCACTAAGATCTCAGGCACGCTGCAAAACGATATTCTCAAGGAATACATCGCTCAAAAAGAGTGGATCTATCCTATCAAACCGGCGATGAAGCTGGTCATCGACACTTTTGAATACACAACCAAGCACGTCCCAAAATACAACCCGATCTCAGTCAGCGGCTATCACATCCGCGAAGCCGGAGCGACGGCTTTGCAGGAACTTGCGTTCACGCTGCGTGACGGCGTCGAATATGTCCAGTATGGCGTTGATCGAGGCATGGACGTTGATGAATTTGTTCCGAGGCTCTCATTTTTCTTTAACGCTCATAATGACTTTTTCGAGGAGATCGCAAAATATCGTGCCGCCCGAGTCATCTGGGCCCGTACGATGAAAGAGCGGTTTGGAGCCAAAAACCCTAGGACGATGATGCTGCGTTTTCACACACAGACGGCGGGAGTCTCGTTGACGGTCCAGCAGCCGCTTAATAATATTGCGCGTGTTGCTATCCAGGCACTAGCAGGGGTTTTAGGCGGCACACAGTCGCTGCATACCGATTCGTATGACGAGGCCCTGGCATTACCGACCGACGAGGCGGCGTTAATAGCTCTGCGGACACAGCAGATCATTGCCGAGGAAACAGGAGTTGCTAACACCATCGACCCGCTTGCTGGCAGCTATTATGTCGAATCATTAACGCAAAAGATGATCGACGGATGTATGGATTATTTTGACAAGATCGATGGTTTCGGGGGCATGGTCGAGGCTGTCGAGGCCGGTTTTCCGCAGCGTGAAATACAAGAATCGGCTTATCAGTATCAAAAAGCAGTCGAGCGAAAAGAGCAGATTATAGTCGGTGTAAATAAATACGCGATGGACGAAGGGCCGTCGAGAATGAATATCCTCCAGATCGACGAAAACATCCGCGATCATCAACTCGAACGGCTTGCTCACACAAAAGCAACACGTGATAACGGAGCCGTCGCCAATTCACTTGAAAAACTAAAACAAGCCGCTGTCAGCAATGAAAACACAATGCCTTCGATCATCGAAGCGATTGCAGCTTATGCAACGGTTGAGGAGATCTGTGTGGCGCTGCGTGATGTTTACGGGATATATGAGGAACCGGCGTTTTAGCAATATTTATGGACACGCTGCCCTCGATAAGTGCTGTGCCAGGCCCCTTAGCCCAGAGTCTCGGTGATAGAGGTGAGCTTTTAGCCGCCCAATTTATAGTAGAGAAAGGCTATCGCCTAGTCGTGTCAAACTTCAAAGCACCGGTCGGACGCAACAGAAAAGGCGTGCAGGTGACGGGTGAGATCGATATTATTGCACTCGATGGCGAGACGCTCGTATTTATTGAGGTCAAAACGCGTCGGTCGGATGAGTTTACGCCGATTTTGTCAAACGTCGATACTCGCAAGCAGCGGCAGATCACACGGACAGCTAAGGTTTATCGTAAGATATTTGGCATCCGGGATAT
>JBKJRA010000072.1:0-15993 GCA_046594975.1 Pyrinomonadaceae bacterium
CGTTGATTGAAAAGACATGAGCGGCGTGTTTCGTAGGTATGATGTACGAAGCCGCGACGTTGACCGTGCCGTATCCGGCGGTCGGAGTTTCGTTGGTAAATACACGATCCTGACGGCCCACTGCGACAAACTCAGGCCGCACGCTCAGATTCTGATAGTGCAGATCCAGTCCGATATGGCCGCGAAGCGGCGCTATACGCGGCAGCGGTTGTCCAGTTTTTAGCTGGGCGTTGACGTAATCGACGCCGGAAATGACGTTGACATTTTTGTTAGCCGTGACGTCGAGACTTAGTTCGGTGCCGGTAAAGCGGCTGTCGCCTTGTAGATACCTGGCGATCTCGAGGCCGCTCGCGGGGTCAAATACATTTGTCGGTGCGAGAAAAACAAAGTTCTTAAATGCGTAGTAGTAATAATTGGCTTCGGCCTTAAATCTGCTGTTTTGATGCCGGATCGAAAGGTCTATGCCGTTGCTGATCTCCGGTTTTAGGTTTTGGTTGCCGATCTCGAATGACAGGGAGCCGTCGTGGGGGCCATTATTGTAGAGTTCTTCTAGTGCTGCTGCACGGTAGCCATGTGAATAATTGGCGACAAATAAACCGTCTTTCCACGTTTTGAATTTGGCTCCTGCAGCCGCCGAGACACCGGTAAATGAGCGGTTAAGATAAACGGGATTTTGCGGGTCGTAGCGGTTATTTTCGATTCGCCCGCCAAATTGGAACGTCACACGCTCATAATTTATCTCCTCAAGACCAAAAACTGAAAAGGCATTTTGCTTGACCGGATCTTTGATCAATATCTCGCTTCCGACGGTCGAAAATGTTCGGCCGTAGCCCTCAAGTCCAAAACGCCCGGTCAGCTTGCCAATCTTTTTCTGCTCAAACATTCCGCGAAACGAATTGACCTTGTTTCTAAATGTCGTGCCGACCACTCCGTCAGCGAGTTCCTGGTGGCGGTAGTTGCTGAGATCGATGGTGAATTTAATACTGTTGACGAACCAATCCGCATCATTATAGCCAAAATTGAATTTGGCATCGCCGCGCCAGACGCGAAGTGAGCGCAGCTCCGGCGCCGGGTCATTAAAATCGAGCGGTATGCCGTAATTACTCTTGTAGTAGCTGTAGTTGCCGTTAAAGAACGCTTTTTTGGCAAAATAACCAAAGCCGATCGCACCGGTCGTGTTGCGGGTAAACGTGTTGGTGACTTTGCCAAAATTACCGCCGGCCTTATAGTCGCCGGTTCGCTGGTCGCCGGCATTTGCCCAAAACATCCAATTGTCTCTGCCGAATTCGACGCCGCCATTTGCGGCTTTTTGACTGTTGTTATTCCCGCCGATGCCCGAAAAATAGCCTCGCAGACCCGGGTGTGCATCTTCGTCGTGGCCGCTAATAGCATTGACCACGCCGCCGATGGCGTTGCTGCCGTAGAGCAGAGTGCCGGGTCCTTTCACAACCTCGATGCGTTCGACCGAGAGTGTGTCGATCGGCTCGGAGTGATCGCCTGATTGCGATGCGAGTGAGCCGACGCCGATGCCGTCGTTTGCGACCTTAACGCGGTCGCCGTCAAATCCGCGGATAACCGGCCGCGAGTTGCCAGGGCCGGCTGAGCGTTTGGAAACGCCTTCTTCGTTATTTAGGACATCACCCAGACCGACGGCGGCACGCTCGGTGATCTGGCTCGAATTTACCGTGTTGACCGTCGCGATCGACTCAAATGCCGATTCGGCGGTTCCGCTGCCGCTGACAGTTACCTCTTCTTTAAGCCCTGATATCTTTAACTGAAAATCAACCGTTTGAGTACCAGCGTCTGAAAGATCGACCTTTTTCGAGATGTCTGCAAAACCCTCTTGGTGGGCGACAAGTGTATATTTGCCGGGCGGCAATGCGGCAAATGCGTAATTGCCGCTTACGTCAGTAGTCGTCGTGCGTTTTAGCTCAAGTATCTGGACCTTGACCTCGTGCAGCACTGTATCCTCGGTTCCTAGATGGACCGTTCCGGTTATTTTTCCTGTGTTTTGTGCAGGACAATATATAGCCGCGGTTAATATAACTGCAAAAATTATCAATAACTTGTTTTTCATATCAAACTCCAAAGGCTTACATCCAAAATGAGGACGTAGCTTAAGCAAACCGCATCGCAGGCGATGCTCAAATTACATAGCGACACGTCATTTCTGACGATCGAGAATGTGTTTTTTTTCGCGCGGTTTTAAGTGAGTTTTGGAGGATGAAAAGGTGGGCTTGGTGGCCGGAAGAGGCGGTCGGCCCAGGAGAATGTCATTGCGGGTTCACGTTCGGATGAGGTGAGTGGACGCAGATTTCGCAAGGCGTCGAGCAGGCCGTTGTGCTGGGTTGCATCGTGGCCGAGGGTTTTGGTCTGCTGGTCCTGACGCTTACCATCGGTGCAGCTCGCCATAGTTTGGCAAGGGTCTTCGTGTCCATAGTCGGTGGCGGAGACGGACTGTTGTTCGTCGTGCGACTCGAGCCCGATGCAGATAACCGAGTGGCCACCCCATTCACCTAAAAGAAATATCAAAAAGAACGCCGCCAAAACGGCACGAACGTGACTTTTCTTTATGATGTGGCGAAAACGATAACTCATCGGCTATTCAAATATAACCGTTTGATACGCTGCAAGCAAGAGTTTGGTTTCGTCGGCTCATTTTAAGAATGTTTCGAGTCTGGCTTTGATCTCCTCGCGAATGCGGCGAAATTCGGCTAGGATCTGTTCGTCGGAGCCGGTTGCTGCGGCCGGATCGTCAAAACTCCAGTGAATTCGCTCCGCTTTGCCCGGAAAAACAGGGCAGCTTTCGTTAGAGTTGTCGCAGACGGTGATGACGTAGTCGAATGGCGTAGCGAGAAATTCATCGAGGCATTTCGAACGATGCCCGGAGATGTCGATGCCGATCTCGGCCATTGCTGCTATCGCCTGCGGACGGACAAAGCTCGCTATCGTTCCGGCGCTTTCGACCTCGAAGCGGTCACCGGCAATATGCCGCAGCAAGCCCTCGGCCATCTGGCTGCGGGCGGAGTTTCCGGTGCAGAGTATCAGGACGCGTTTCTTTTTCACTGGATGTTATACCTCTTCGGCAAAATATCGTTTCTGAAAATATAGAGCGACATTTACAAGTGCGATCAGCACAGGCACCTCGACCAGCGGGCCGATTACGGCTGCAAACGCAGCTCCGGAATTGATGCCGAAAACTGCCACCGCGACCGCAATGGCGAGTTCGAAATTGTTACTGGCGGCTGTAAATGACAGCGTCGCCGTTTTTGAGTAATCGGCTCCGACCTTGCGGCCCATATAAAAGCTGACGAGAAACATCACCACAAAATAGATGAGCAGCGGTAACGCGATACGCAGAACGTCGAGCGGCAGTCGCACGATCAACTCACCCTTGAGGCTAAACATTACGACGATCGTAAATAGCAGGGCGACGAGCGTCAAAGGGCTGATACGCGGGATAAATTTATCGTGATACCAATCTTTACCTTTGGCTTTGACCAGGATCAGCCGCGTCAGCATTCCGGCCACAAACGGAATGCCTAGATATATAAATACGCTCTGCGCGATCTGCCATATACTGACATCGACCGCGATGCCCTTGAGTCCGAACATCGGCGGTAACACGGTTATGAAGATCCATGCGTAGAGGCTGTAAAAGAGCACTTGAAATACGCTGTTAAATGCGACCAGACCGGCAGCATATTCGCTGTCGCCGCGAGCTAGTTCGTTCCACACGATGACCATCGCAATGCAGCGTGCGAGCCCGATCATAATCAGCCCGACCATGTATTCCGGTTGGTCACGCAGAAAAATTATCGCGAGGCCAAACATCAAGATCGGGCCGATCACCCAATTTTGGATGAGCGAGAGACCCAATATTCGGATGTTGCGAAACACTTGGCCAAGGTCTTCGTACCGCACCTTGGCAAGCGGGGCATACATCATCAGGATCAGGCCTATCGCAATGGGAATATTGGTTGTGCCGACTTGAAAGCGGTTTATTGTGCCCTCGACGCCGGGATATAGCCAACCGATCGCGACGCCAATTCCCATTGCGAGAAATATCCAGAGAGTCAGAAACCTGTCTAGAAACGAGAGACGCCGCGTCGGATTGCAGTTTTCGTTCGTCATAATTTAGGCATTTTTTAACGCGGTCACGAGCCCGCAACATTCGATTTGGCTGGTCAACTTGCCCGTCTTTTTGTCAGTTCTGTTAACAAACGCATCCCAGCTGCGTTCAAATAATTCCGTAAAATAGCTGCTATCCGATTCGCCTTTGCACTCGCTGCGGATATGACAGCTGATCTCGGGTTGTTGGGGTTCGATAGTTTCAAATGTCATGAAATAGATTATTAGTTGTTCTGATCGGTCCCGACCGTTTTGCTGCGGCGCTCTAGTAGAATAGTGTCGCGCCAGATACCGTAGTGTCTGCCGATGCGTTCGCGACGACCGACCTCGCGAAATCCGTGGTTCAAATGCAGAGCGATGCTGGCTGTATTTTCGGGAAAGATGCCGGCTTGCAGCGTCCATATACCGTTTGCTTCGGAGCTTTCGATCAGTGCTTTTATGAGAGTGGTACCGCACCCGCGACCACGCCCGTTTTCGCCGACATAGATACTGACTTCGGCAACACCACCGTAAATGCACCTGCTCGAAACCGGGCTAAGTGCAGCCCAACCGATGACCGTTTCGCCCTCACTCGCGACGAGACGCGAATGCTTGAGGTGCGAGGCATCCCACGTTTCCCAGAGTGGAGACTCGGTTTCAAACGTCGCGTTTCCAGTGGCGAGGCCCTGGATGTAAATGTCGAGGATCTTTTGCCAGTCGGTGTCTTGCAAAATGTTAATTGAAACGCTCATAACTTTAAGTCTATTAGCAGCAAGCTGTTGCGACTTCTTGTTTTTTGCCGCCGATACCGACAAATGTCGGCGTGCAGCAGGTCGCGTCAACGCTTTTCACTGCTTCCTCGCCGAGGTTGTCTTCGAGCACGACGAACACTTCCCATTCGTTGCCGTCAGGATCGTGAACCCAGGCTTTGTCTTGAAGTGCGTAACAGCAGGTCGTCTGCATCTCCTCTCGCGGAACCAGACCTTTTTCTTCCCACATTGTTTTTAGGGCGACGACATCTTCGGTGGTTGCGACCTGGATGCCTAGATGCGACAGGGCTCCGATGCCACTAAATGCGTTTTGATTTAGTGTCAGATTTAGCGGCGGATTGCTCACGTCAAATTTCGCGTAGCCGGTGCGGACCTTGCACGGGTCGATGCCGAGCATCTTTTTGTAAAACTCAACGCTGCTCTCGACGTCGGTTACGTTCAACGCCAGATGTGCCTTTAATGTATTTATTGCGGTCATATTATTTCTCCTTTTTAGAACATATCAATTATGTCTATGCATAATTGTAAATTCAGAATACGATCTTGTTTACAATTATGTCAAGCCATAATTATGATGTGATATAATTTTTTGTATGCCTCGAGAAAAGTCTTTTGATCCGGCCCTATTTTTTGCTGCTTTGGCGGACAGGACGAGGTTAAGATTGCTAAACCTGATGCGTGACGGCGAGGTCTGTGTCTGTTTTTTTGCCGAAACTCTCGGCACCAACAACCCGAAAATTTCACGCCACTTGTCTTATCTGAAACGAGCCTCACTCGTTTTAGGCCGCCGCGACGGCAAATGGATGCATTACCGCATTAACGAACCTGCCGATAAAGATGCCGCCGAGGTTTTCGCGGCGACGATGAAAATGCTCGAAATGGACAAAGAAATGCAGGCCGACCGGAAACGACTGGTTGATTTCTGCTGTGCACCAAATGCTCCTGTTGTAATCGAACGGCTCAGGCAGAGTTAGCCTATTGTTTTGGGCAAATAAGGTCTATTATTTAGGAGTTAGCAAGAAAGACAAGGGGAGAAATAATTATGGATAAGATCACGCGGAGAGAGGCATTGACGGGGATTTTGGTGGGAGGAGCGGCGGCGCTTGTGACGGGCAATGTGAATGCACAAGGGACGGCTGCGCAGGAGACACTGGCACCGGCATTTGCCGGCAAACACGCGCCAAAGCCGCTGCCATTTGACCCGACAAAACTCACGGGTATTTCGGAAAAGCTGATCGTCTCGCATCACGATAATAACTACGTCGGCGCGGTTAAGGCTCTGAACGTCGTGGAGGCAAAGCTTGCGGCGTTGATGAAGGACAAAGATCTGCCTGTTTATATGTATGGCGATCTAAAGCGGCAGGAGCTGATACGCACGGGGTCGATCGTGTTGCACGAAAAATATTTTGCCAATCTCGGCGGCAACGGCAAGGCTGACGGCAATGCTTTGAAAACGATCACGGCGAACTGGGGCAGCTACGAGGCGTGGGAAGCTGAGTTCAAACGGATCGGCAACGCTCTCGGCGGCGGGTCGGGATGGACGGTTTTTGCGTATAATTGCCACACCAAAGAATTTCACAATTACTGGTCGTCAGATCACACAAATAACGCTCCCTTCACCGTGCCGCTGCTCGTGCTCGACATGTATGAGCACGCCTATCAGATGGACTACGGTGCCGCCGCGGCAAAATACGTCGATGCGTTTATGACCAACGTCAATTGGGAAGAGGTCAACAAACGCGTCGAGATGTGCTCGAAGATGTAGTCGCGGCTTATGAAAACACTTTTTATAATGCGGCATGCAAAATCGAGCTGGGATTATGCGTCTCTATCTGATTTTGAACGTCCCTTGAATGAAAGAGGCAAGAAAGCCGCGATGTTCATGGGCGAGCTGATGCGGAAAAATGCATTTCGGCCGGCGATAATTCTATCTTCTCCGGCGGTGCGGGCAAAAGAGACTGCGGAGCTCGTAAAAGAATCAAGCGGCTTAGCGGTAGGCATCAAATTTGAACGGCACATTTACGAAGCAAGCCCGCAAGCTTTGCGTCAGGCCGTTTCAGATCTAGATGATGCTTTTACGTCTGCGATGCTCATCGGTCATAATCCGGGCATCGAAGGGCTTATACGCTTTCTCACCGGACAAATTGAGCCGATGCCGACCGCTGCTCTCGCGGTCATTGAGCTTGATGTCGAAAGGTGGAACAGTATCGATCACGGCTGCGGTGAGTTGAAAAGCGTCTTTCGTCCTAGGGACGAAATGAAATAATGTCAGCGTTTGTCTTTAACGTAGTTTTTCGTTTTCCTTTATCTCGTATAAGCGCCTAGCCAAGTCACACACAATGCCCCAACACGGGCACATCCACAATAATTAGCCGGGGCCGTTGCTTTCGTACTCGAGCTTACCTGTCACGGCGAGATAACGCATGTCCGGGCCCTCAAAACCCTGGCTGAACATATTGATGAGAACTACTACGCGGTCTTTGAGAAAATAGACCTGCTCGATGTGATAGCCAAACGGACAATTTCGCTCTTTTGCCATTATTGCTCCGTCTTTTTGTAAGACCTTAATCGGCAAGTCGCGATCGTGCGTGTGATCGCTAAGCGTCAACTCGAATTTATAAACGTCTGTGCATTGCTCGCTTTTGTACGGCTGAGGCGTCAGTGTCAGCTCGAAGAAATTCCAAGTATTTTGCGTGTATGCCCAAATGTCGGGGTTGAAGATGACCTTTTCGACCTCACCACCGTCACGGCGTATCATACCGCCCTGGTAGTCAGTGACCGGTTTATCTTTTTGGTTGCCGTCAGCGTCGAAGAATGGACGGTTTTCCATCACAGGTTTGACAAACGTCCAGTCATTCAAAAAATGGGCAATGACTTGATGCCCGGTATTGCCGCCCGGTAAGCTTTCAGCCAGTTTCGTTTTCCGCGTTTTCCGGGTAGAAAACCATCATTCATGCACGAATCTTCTCCTCGATACTCGTTTTTCACACACGCCATATCAAAAACCGGTGCTCTTTCGCGGATGATGCATTCTAAAATATTGAGAACTCCTTCGCCGACCGTGATGCCTGTCTGATCGCCTTGGTCACGGCGAACCATATTTTTGAAAACACGGACGTTATCAAGATGTTTGATAAGCAGAGGGATCGAGCGTTTGCCGAGAGCGAAGATGTGAATCAGTTCCGGCGAACCGGTAGAAGCCCGAAAACCGTCATCGCCCCAGAGCGGCGGCAAGGTTTTAGAGTTTAATAGTGCCGTGATCAGACGCTCGCCGCGGGGCACGGTCGTGACCCTTTTTGACTGCGCAAAAGATGTGGTTGCAAAAATCAGGATCAAAGCGATGCAAAGTATTTTCATCAGTTTATTTAGGGGGAAGTTTTGCCGTCACGACCATGTAACGCATATCGGAGCCTTCGTAACCTTTGCTAAAGACATTTATAAATACCGCCATCCTGTCTTTGTACAGGTAAACCTGCTCGATCTTGTAGCCGAGTGCGCAGTTTCGATCCTTGGGCAAAATGTCACCGTCTTTTTGCAGGATCTGAAGCGGGGTCGGTTTACGTCTCGTATTGTCTTGGAGCGTTAACTCGAGCTTGTAGGCTTCGGTGCAGGAGTCAGATACTTTTGCGGAACTCGGGATCAATGTCAGCTCATAAAACTCATCGGTGTTTGGTAAATAATCGGTGTCTGGAGAATATGGATTTATAAAATCGTTAAAGATGACCTTTTCCGGCACGTCAGTGTGTCCTTTGAAAAAACCACCGGCGTAATTTGTCATCATTTTTTTGACCGCTGGCTTTTCATAGCCATCTTCAAAAAAAAGGCCTTCACGTTCGACGGGTTTTACAAAGCTCAGGTCATTTAGAAAATGTGCGAGTACGAGCTGGCCTGTGTTGCCGGGTTTGATCCCTAATTTTCTAAGTTTTGCAGCAACGCTGCGTTTGTACACAACCTCGCCGTACCGAAAATCTGGATGTCCGCTACGGCCTTCGACGCCATTTACGATGGTGTAAGGTGACGCCAATGAGTTTTTTGCGGTGTCGATATAATAGGTGGTCACATCATGCATCAACAAGCTTTCGGTGCCGGTTTCTTCGTAAGCCAAGTACCTACCGTCGAGCGAAAAACCGATAAATTTGATCCGGGCGTAGTTACCGCCGAATGCGGCAGATGTTAAGGCGAGGACGAGGATCGCCGAAGTAAATGATCTTAGTTTTTTCATATTAGCTTGGGTCCAGCACGCCGGTGACGACCATATGATCCATAGCTGTTTCCTCAAATCCCTGGCCGAATCAGCCGGCATCGCCGGTCTCGTAGAAATTAAGCGACAGATAGGCCTGAGCCATTTTCTTGCCGTTTACATATTTGGTTAGGCGGCCGCGGAACGCTTTATTTTCGCGATCACCGGAGCCATATGTTCTGACGTGCGTTCCGGTAAATTTGCCCGAAAAACTGTATCTCACACCGCCGACGGTCTCGGTGTCGAAATCCCAGCTTTTGCCGCTGAAGACAACATTTCGCAGATGATAGTGCCTCCCACCGGCTTCGAGGTCACCTTCGTCTTTTAGTTCGAAGAACTCTCCGAATTCCATAGTTCGGAACCAGATAGACGCAACATCTTTGAACGGCTCCGGTTTACGTCGCTCGATCTCGAACTGGCCGACGTTCGGATCGAAAAAGGCGAGCGAGCTTTTCAGCGACCGTGCTATCTTTGGTAGCTCCCGCCAATCTCTGACAGACGACATACTGTCGAAGTGTTTATCGGAAACTGAAATATTGCGAAGCGTCGGGGAGGTCGGGGTGACACCTGACTCGAACCGGCCGTACTCCATCGATATGTGGATATAGTATTCGCCAGTCACGCGGATCGACGCATCAACGCAAGCGAGCGTTACCCACGGGGTCTCGCCTTCAATATGGACGGTGCCGCGGGGTGTGCAGCCGAAAATTTTCCATTTTACAGGCTCATGCTTACCTACGATCCTGCGCAGCCAGGAATCTACGGTGATGCGGGGCATTTTTGCGTCAAGGTCCGATACGAGATATTTTTTAGTGTGGGCGAGGACCTGATCGTCGTACTTGCTGGAGAATTTGGACGGCTGGGCCCAGGCTGCGACGGAAAAGAACATTGAGCCGATAAAGAGGGCAAATACGATGCTTTTTCTACTGTTTGTCATTTACGTCAAAGTCAAAATTGTCAGGGATCCGTCAATATACAACGAACTGCCTGCGGTTTCTTGCACATATTGTCACAGGCAACGCGAAAAATTACAATTTAACCTTCTTGTAACATTGTGTTCATACCCATTTAAGCCACGCTCCATATACTGTCGCAGAACCGTTAATAATTCATTACAATTGAGTAACGCTATGCAGCATACAATCTTGATCATCGAGGATGATGCGGACATCGCCGAGAGCTTGCACTATAACCTCAAGCGCGAGGGCTTTCGGCCCGTCGTTGCCGAATCGGGTGAGAAAGGCCTTCGGCTCGCGCTTGATGAAAAAGCGACACCTTCGCTAATAATCCTCGATCTGATGTTGCCCGGCATGAGCGGTATGGAGTTGTGTCGGCGACTCCGCCGCGAGACTCTCACCGAAAACACGCCGATAATAATGCTGACGGCTAAGGCCGCCGAGGGCGATAAGATCTTGGGGCTGGAAACAGGTGCTGACGACTACATCGTCAAGCCTTTTTCGATCAAAGAGGTCATCGCACGCATTCGTGCAGTGATGCGCAGAGCGGAAAAAGAAAGTGCTCCTAAATACGAAGACGCGAAACTTGCGGTCGATTTTGCCGATATGCGTGTCGCGTGCAGCGGCGGTAATGTGAAACTCACACGAAAGGAATTTGCGCTGCTCGAACATCTTATTAAAAACGCCGGACGTGTAGCTTCGCGGCAGCAATTGCTCGACAACGTCTGGGGTTACAGCTATTTTGGCGACACACGCACGCTCGACGTGCATATCCGCCGTCTGCGTCAAAAGCTCGACGATTGCGGCGGCTGTATTGAAACCGTCGTGGGCGTAGGCTATCGTTTTATTGGCTGCGGGGCATAAGTAGAAGAGATTTTCAACGCAAAGACGCCAAGACGCAAAGTGTATTAGGTGCGTTTAGCGCCGGATAAATTTAATTTCCTATTTTTGCGACTTTGCGACTTTGCGTTAAATTTCCCTTTTGAAGATGAATGCCACCAGTACCAAATTAGCCGAACCGCAAACGTCGAATCAGATGCTGCAAAAGATATTAGCTACGACGCGCGAGTGCGTGCTGGTCGTTGACCGCGATATGCGTATCGCCAATTGCAACGTGCCGGCTGCGGTCGCTTTTGGACGTGATGGGCTCGATATTGAGAGTAGGCGTCTGAGCGAGGTAATCCGCGACCTCGACCTGCACGAGGCTTTTCGTGTGGCTACAGCAGGACAAATTTCATCAGATGTGCGGCTCGAACTTAATCGCGCAGGAAATCGCAGATTTGACGTGCACGTCGCTCCGATCGAGCTTGACGGTGAGACGCACGGCATCGGATTTTTTTACGAGACGACGCAGATCGACCGGCTCGAATCGGTCAGGCAGGAATTTCTCTCAAACATCTCGCACGAGCTGCGGACGCCGCTCACCTCGATACTCGCATTTGTCGAAACGCTCGAAGACGGCGGCATCGACGATGTTGAGAACAATAAACATTTTTTGAGCGTCATCAGGCGAAATGCCGAGCGGATGCACAGCCTGATCGCTGATATTCTGGAGCTGTCGCTGATCGAATCGGGCAACGTCACGGTCGAGATCTGCGAGGTCAAACTTCACACGGCAGTGCAGGACGTGATGATAGCTCTGTCAGCCAAGGCAAACGACCGCGAGATCGAGCTTATAAATAATGTGCCGGAAAATACCGTCGTATTTGCCGATATGGTGCGGCTCGAACAGATGCTGACCAATCTCGTGGACAACGCGATCAAGTTTAACCGTCACAGCGGCAGCGTTACAGTCTCATCTGCTAATTCCGACGGCAAAGATGTGATCTTGGTCGCCGATACAGGCGAAGGTATATTGCCAGAGCATGAGCAGCGGATATTTGAACGTTTTTATCGAACGGACCGTGCACGTTCGCGTGAGATCGGCGGCACCGGTCTAGGCCTCGCCATTGTCAAACATCTCGCAAAACTCCAAGGCGGCGAGGTTTCGGTCAACTCCGCACTCGGCTCGGGAACGACATTTTGCATTGAATTACCCGTTCGCTGACACCTCTCTTTTATTACACTGCGCGATAAAATCGTGTTATAGTCGAAAATATCTTGAAATACAAGTTATGTACGCGAGTGGGCAATGGGCCTTTTCGCTAACCTTTCAACTCTTACCGCACAAGTGGAGCGAAGGAAACATGCAGCTAACTATCGGTCAGAAAGTAGCATATCCCAATCAGGGCATCTGCCTTGTCGAGGGTACAACTGTTTCGACGATCGCCGGGTGTCTGATGGAGGGTTACACGCTGCGTGTATTAGGCGACCGGTCGACCATATTTGTCCCGACTGCTAATGCTGAGAGTGTGGGCATCAGGCCAATAATCAGCACGTCGCAATGCAAAAAACTGGTCGATAAATTGTCTGCAGATTTCGAGCCGGTATCTGGCGATTGGAAGATACGCTCTAAAGAATTTGTTGACAAACTCCACTCCGGCGACATTTTTGAAGCTGCAGATGTCTTGAAAAAACTCACCTTCCTTAGCTACGACAAAAAACTCTCATTTCGCGAGCAGACAATGCTCGAAAAAGCCAAATTCCTTATAATCTCTGAAGTTTCTAACGCCGACAAAAAAGACCACGGCTGGATGGAAGCTGAGATCTGCCGTCTCGTCGAAGATGCCTGCACAAAACACCGCGAACTACACCCGGTGGAGTTAATTACGAATTAACAATTACGAATTACGATTTTTCGTACTTGGCGGTGACAACTGTCTTAATATTTCCTCGAACGTGGTAGTCGCCCTCGAGTTCGACCTTTAGCGGGTCGCAGGCGGCGACGAAGTCTTCGAGGATGAGGTTAACGACGTGCTCGTGAAAAATTTTGACGTCGCGGAACGAGTTGATGTAGAGCTTGAGACTTTTTAGCTCGACGCAGAGTTTGTTTGGCACGTATTTCAGGCGTATCACGCCAAAATCCGGAAAGTCGGAAAACGGGCAGATCGCCGTAAATTCAGGCATTTCAAATTCGACCCAGATCTCTTTCCCTGCGAATTCATATGGGAAAGCATCGAGCGGGTACAGTTCCATTTCTTCGCGAGGCGTGGGGCGGATGTCGAGGCCTTGGTTGTTAATACTTTCTGTCATAAAAGGTCTGTAATGCCGTTCAACCACCCGCTACCGCAGGTGGTACTGCCTACCTAACATAAGAATTTTTTCGAGAGCTCATCTTTCGCAGAGCCCCTAAATCATTGACGCCGCCGTCGTGGAGTTTGGTGAGCAGATTTACAAAAATATGTGCGGTCGCGTATGCATCGGCGCTGGCACGGTGGTGATTTGTAAGGTCGATGTCGTAATGCTCGGCGACGGTTTTCAGCTTGTGATTGAGGATGTCCGGCAGCAGTTTTCGCGAAAGCTGGACGGTGCAGAGGCATGGATTGCCGACGCGGTAATCAGGGTAAACACGAGCGACCTCGGAATTTAAGAAACGCATGTCAAAGCCCGAATTGTGGGCCACGAGTATCGAATCGCCAATAAAATTCAGGAAATCGTGAGCGACATCGGCAAAGACCGGTGCTTCGGCAACCATCGCGTCGCTGATGCCGGTGAGATTGGTAATGAACCACGGTATCGGCATTTCCGGGTTGACGAGCGTCTCAAATTTCTCTGTCACCGCGCCGTTACGCACTCGATAAGCACCGATCTCGGTGATGCGGCACGGCGGTGCTTTGGCTCCGGTCGTCTCGAGATCAAATACGACAAACTCGGTCGCCAGTAACTCGCGGTCTTCGAAGCCGCCGTCCGCAAGCTCAACCACGTCACCATTTAGACTCAGTCGCGGGTCGCGTTCGATAAGATCTGCGACCAGCATTCTGGCCATCGTAATGTGGGGTTTGCGGATCTTCATCACAAAATCGACGACGCTCACAGCTGAAGCCGTGCCGCCAAATGACCGAAGTAGTTCGACGGTTTCGTTTATTAGCAATGACTCGGAAATTAGATTAGGATACGGTGTCATCAGGGATAGTTTAGCAGAGTTCATTAAGTTTATTGAGTTAGCAGAGCTTTTTGGTTACCGTTATAGTGATGGATATCTTAGAAAAATTCAGAGAGACCGATGCGTTGCTCGAAGGGCATTTTGTTTTGTCGAGCGGGCTGCATAGTCCGAAGTATCTGCAATGCGCTCTTGCGTTGCAGCTGCCGGCGGACGCGGCGGCGTTTGGACAGGCGATTGTGGAGCGGTATGCAGGCGAGCAGTTTGATGCGGTGTCCTCGCCGGCAATCGGCGGGCTGGTAATCGGCTTTGCGACGGCTCAAGCTTTGGACGTGCGGTTCATCTGGACTGAACGACAAGATGGTGTGATGACGGTGCGGCGTGGTTTTTCCGTTAGCGGAGGCGAGCGGATATTGGTCGTCGAAGATGTGATCACGACCGGCGGCTCGACGCGGGAATGTATCGCGGCTCTTGAATCGCACGGTGCAAAAGTGGTTGCGGCGGCGTCGATCATCGACCGTTCAAATGGCACGGCAGATGTTGGGGTGCCGCGTGTATCACTCGTTTCGATGGATGTGCCGAGTTATTTCCCGGATGTATGTCCAATGTGCGCACGAGGACTTAAGGCCGTCAAACCCGGCAGTCGAACTTAGGAGATCGCCCGCGAAATACGCGAAAAGACGCAAAAAAAGAGAAGATTTTGCCCGCGAATAAAGCGAATCGGCACGAATCGAATACGATCTCAGAAACTGCTGTTTTATTCGCTTTATTTGCGTAATTCGAGGGCAAAATTCTTATTTCGCGTTATTTCGCGTCATTTCGCGTGTTTCGCGGGCTAATTTTTTTATGAATTATCGATTTTTGATCCAATACGATGGCACCGATTTTCATGGTTGGCAGGTGCAGGAAAATGATCGGTCGATCCAGGGCGAGCTCGAGCGGGTGATCGGGATGATCGCGGATACGGATGTCGGTGTAATCGGGTCGGGACGGACAGACGCGGGCGTTCATGCTGAGGGACAGGTCGCGAATGTACATCTGCCGGACGGTAAATTTACGCCGGAGAAACTCAAACACGCCATCAACGGCAATCTGTGGCGGGACATTCGCATTATGAAAGCCGAAAAAGCACCCGACGAATTTCATTCTCGGTTTTCGGCGAAAAAGAAAACTTATGTTTATCGCGTGATAAATGCACCGGTGATCTCGCCGATGTGGCGGCGGTTTGCTCATCACGAGGCAAGGCCGCTCGACGTTGGGCGAATGAATGACGCGGCGAGATTATTTTTAGGGCAACACGACTGGACCGCATTTTCTGCTGCAAAGGCGGATGGCGATAGCCGCGTGCGAAACGTTACAAATTTTACTGTCGAATCGCATTGGGACGACCGTGCTCAAGGATCGATGATCGAGTTTCGCATCAGTGCGGGTGGTTTTTTGCGATACATGGTGCGGTCGATAGTCGGCACAATGCTGGAGGTCGGGCGCGGTGAAAAGGATTCTGATACAATTCAGACGGCAATCGTCACAGGTGACCGTGATCTGGCAGGAAAAACAGCACCGGCGAATGGTTTGACACTGTATCGCGTGGATTACGATTGATTTGGAGGAACGCGGGCTGCCAGCCAGCGAGTTTTCGACACCGGCAAGCTAGCAGCCTGCGGTCCGATTTTATGCTCATTTACCATATAGTTTTACCCGATGCGTGGGCGGCTTTTGACAGCGACCTTTATCGGGCTGCGAGCCTTGAGAGTGAGGGGTTTATTCATTGTAGTTTTGTGGACCAGCTCGATGGCGTGATTAAAAGATATTACAAAGGAGCGACAAAAATCATTGTGATCGAGATCGAATCAGACAAGCTGATGTCGCGGATGCTCAAGGAGCCCTCGACCGGAAACGAGATATATCCGCATATCTACGGGCCGATAAATCGGGATG
>JBKJRA010000194.1:0-4178 GCA_046594975.1 Pyrinomonadaceae bacterium
GCTTACCGCAGCACGTATTTTCGAAGGTCAACAGCGCGGCGAGAGCGGCGAGGAAAACCGTCTTAGCTTTGAACAATTTCCATTTTCTGCATTATCTAAAACCTACAGCGCTAATCAACAAACCTCCGATTCGGCACCTACGATGAGTGCAATAATGACGGGTGTTAAAACCGACGAAGGCGTTCTTTCGGTCAATCAAAACATCGTTCATGCAGACTATAAAACGGTTAAGGGAAACGAGACCAAAACGCTGCTTGAGATGTCCGATGACGCTGGTAAATCTACAGGGGTCGTTACAACCACGCGAATCACACACGCAACCCCGGCCGCCTGTTACTCGCATACAGCAGATCGCGATTGGGAATCCGACTACGATATGTTGCGGCTCCGCGATGAGGCTTTGAAAAATAACCGGCCCGACATGGCCAAACGTTATCAAGACGCGTTCGACGCCAAGTTTCCTGACATCGCAAGACAATTAATCGAATTTCCACACGGCAATGGGCTTGAGGTTGCATTAGGCGGCGGCCGTCAAAAATTTATGCCGAAAGGTATGTCTGACCCGCAGATTGCGGGCAAACAAGGAGAGCGGCTTGACGGTCGTGATCTGACTGCGGAATGGACCAAGAAAAGTGCCGGTTCTGACTATGTTTGGAACAAGCAGCAGCTTGCGTCTATCGACCCAAAAAAGACCAAGCACCTGCTGGGCTTGTTTGATACGACGCATTTGGAGTTCGACAAAGACCGTTCGACCAAGAATCTCGATGAGCCTTCGTTGACTGATATGACGACCAAGGCCATCGATATCTTGTCGCAAAATAAAAAAGGTTTTTTTCTGATGGTCGAGGGCGGGCGCATCGATCAAGCACATCATCTCGGTAATGCCTACCGAGCTCTGCAGGATACCGTTGAGCTTTCTAATGCTGTTAGAGCCGCCGTCAGCAAGGTAAATTTGGACGATACGTTGATCATAGTCACTGCGGACCACAGCCATACGCTCACAATAATGGGCTATCCGGCACGTGGGAACAACATTCTCGGTCTTGTTAGAGAGATAGGCGCGGACGGGGAGTTGGAACCGGACTACAAAAAAGACAAACTTGGTAAACCGTACACGACGCTCAATTATACGAGCGGACGTGGTTATGCGGGAGCTTCAAATGAACAACCAGAAGGATCAAAGACCTATCCGTCAGACCCAAAATCTTTCAAAGGAATTACGCAGGGACGGCCCGATCTGTCGAAGGTAAAAACCGAGGATCCTAATTATCTGCAGGAGGCAATCATTCCCCTTGCAGATGAAACGCACGGCGGCGAAGATGTTGCAATATTTGCGACGGGTGTGAATGCACATCTTATTCGCGGCTCGATGGAAGAGAATTGGATATTTTATGTGATGGCGGACGCTTTGAGACTGGGCCGAAAATGAGAATTGTTTTTATGGGAACTCCGAAAGCGGCGGTTCCTTCATTAGAAAGGTTATTGAGCGACGGGCACGATGTCGCCGCAGTCTATTCTCAGCCTGACCGTCCGTCGGGACGGGGTAATAAGATCAACTTTTCGCCGGTAAAAGAATGTGCCTTGCAGCACGATCTACCGGTTTTGCAGCCATTAAAGGTCAGAACGCTGGAGGCTTTAGACGAATTTCGATCTCACAAAGCTGATGTGGCGGTTGTTGTTGCGTATGGCCGTATCTTGCCCGAGACGTTTTTAACGGCGTTTCCCAAAGGTGCGATAAATGTTCATTTTTCGCTTCTGCCAAAATATCGCGGAGCAGCACCGGTCAATTGGGCGATAGTTAACGGCGAGACGGAAACAGGCGTTACTACGATGCAGATGGATGTAGGTCTTGACACCGGCCACATGCTTTTGCAACGGACGATACTGATCGGTGAAGAGGAAACTGCCATCGAACTGATGGATCGTCTCTCTTTTATTGGTGCCGAAACTTTATCGGAAACCCTTGCGAGTCTAGATAGTTTAATACCCAAAGAGCAGATTCATGATAATGCGACGTTTGCTCCGATAATGAGGCGCGATGACGGACTGCTCGATTGGAATCAGGCTGCACAAGAGATCGTTGATCGAGTTCGAGGATTTCAGCTTTTTCCGACAACATTCACAATCTCACAGGGCCAAAAACTTACATTATGGAAAGCTAGCACAGCGGAATCAGTTGAGACGGGTAATCCGGGGGAGATAGTCGTCGCGAAAGGTGACGATCTACTCATCGCATGCGGTAACAGAACCGTTTTGCGTGTTGAGGAATTGCAGCCCGAAGGGAAACGCCGGATGGCGACCAGAGACTTCCTTAATGGCACGAAACTGGCTGTAGGTGATACTCTTGGCGTTTGACTAAATGAGCGAATCCAATCAAATACAGATAATAGCGTTTTATGAATTCAAAGGTTTGGAGCTTGTCGCACCTCTTGAAGAGATCAAGGGTGGATTGTGCGAAGCTTTGATTTCATTTGATGTTCGCGGCACTATCATCATTGCCGCCGAAGGCTATAACGGAATGGTCTGCGGTACGCAGGAAAACATAACCACATTCATCAAGCATATCGAAAATATTCTGCAAACGAAGCTCGTTTTCAAATCTTCATTTCATGCAGCTGCTCCGTTTCGAAAGATCGACGTTAAGATCAAGCCTGAGATCGTCACCTTAAAACAGCCGGTTAATATCTCACTTGGCAAGGGAACTCACGTAAAACCCGCCGATTGGAACAGTATTATCTCCGATCCTGAGACGCTATTGCTCGATACACGCAACGATTACGAATATCAAACAGGTACGTTTCGAGGAGCGGTCAACCCCAAGACTGCAAAGTTCAGCGAGCTGCCCGCTTTTGTTGCTGAGAACCTTGATCCGGCAAAACACAAGCGTGTCGCGATGTTTTGTACTGGCGGCATTCGGTGTGAGAAGTTTGCTCCGTATATGAAGCAGCTTGGTTTCGAAGAGGTTTACCAACTCGAAGGCGGCATTTTGAAATATCTCGAAGAATTACCGACGGAAGATCAGTTGTGGGAAGGTGAGTGTTTCGTCTTTGACGAACGGACGTCAGTTGATAACGCCCTGACCAAAGGGACCGGTTCTGACCATTCGCAGCGTCATGCTAATGCCAAAAAGCCCCCGTATAAGGTGTCTAAATGAAGATATCGGCGGCACGAGGAGCAGCATTTGACGTATTATTCCGCGTTGAAACAGAAAAAGCCTTTACATCAAATCTTTTACCGCAATATGAAGAAGCTCTCTCGACTTCGGACCGTGCCTTGTGCCATGAGTTAACTCTCGGTTCGTTACGGAAACAGATATATCTCGACCGTATTATTGCAATCCTAGCGGGTGGTAGAAAACTAGACACAGCGGTCCGAGTTGCTATTCGGCTTGGCCTATACCAGCTATTATTTCTTGACAGGGTCCCGGACTATTCGGCAATTAACGAAAGCGTTATGCTCGCCCAGCGAGCTAAAAAGACCTCGGCTAAGGGTTTTGTAAACGCGGTGCTGCGGCGTGCGACACGCGACAAAATAGAACTTGAATTTGCAGATGACATTGACCGCATCGTGGCCGAGACATCGCATCCGCGTTGGCTGCTTGAAAAATGGATCGCAGATTCTGATATTTACCAAGCTGAGATGGTCGCAACGGCAAATAATGAGATTCCACAGACGGCTTTTAGATTGATCAAAGAAATCGATCCGCAAATGAGGTCTGAGTGGCAAAAGTCGGCTTTTGTGGACAACTGTTATGTTGCTGAACGCCTAGATCCGCAACTTCGTGAGCTTGAGAAAAGCGGCGGCATTTATTTTCAGGACGAGGCGTCGCAAATGATCGCACAATCGATAAATGTTCCAAAATGCGGGGCGTTTTTCGACGTGTGCGCGGCTCCCGGTGGTAAGACAGGAATGATCGTACAAAGCAATGGTGACAAACTTAAACTTGCCATTGCCGGCGACTTGCATTGGCCGCGAGTCGAATATTTAAGAGATAACCTTGTCCGGCAGGGCGTCGAATCCATGAATATTGCTCAATATGATGCGGTGAAAGGGTTGCCGTTCGATGACGCATCGTTTGACACAGTTTTGGTCGATGCACCTTGTTCCGGCACTGGGACGATACGTCACAATCCTGAGATCAGATATTATCTGAAACCGGATGATTTCGAAGAGTTAGC
>JBKJRA010000261.1:0-5271 GCA_046594975.1 Pyrinomonadaceae bacterium
CTTTGCATTGAATTTCTTTTCTCTAGATAGCTATGAACCGTCGCGACGAAAGTCGAGTGTGACCACGTCAGCGGCGAAACGGATGCGGGTTTACCGGTCAGGGGATCGATCTGTTCAGCCAAAACGCCTGACGGCAACGCCCGTTCGGTAACCCAGTTGAGGATATCAAGAGCAGGCAGGAGATCTTCTTGGCTTTTGGCATGAGCGATGTAATATTCCGCGAGCCACAACGTACAGATAAACCATGAGTTACCTGTCACGCTATCGGACGCCCGCATATAGCCGTCTTCGTTAAAACGTGCGACACCGCCAAACTCTGTCTGATTGGTCAGATGCGTTTTGATCGCCTGCATTGTTCTAGTAACGACCGGGTCGTCCACGTCAAAGCATCCGAAATAGAATATAGCGAAAAGCGACGCATCAATAGTCGCATCCGGCGTTAGTAAATCACCGCCGTTAGCCTGCAGCGAACGCAGGAAACGCCCAAGCTGCTCGCTGTAAAGATGTTCTCGCATTGCCGCAACCATCTCAGTAGCTGCCAGTGTGTAGATCTCTGCTTTGTCTGCATCGTCAAAAAGCCTTGCGAAATTTGCCGCCGCACGCAGACCCGCGACTAGTGTGGCACATGTAAATGTATGGACACCGCGGCGGTCTTCCCACAGATTCCAGCTCGGCATCGGCAAGCTCGTGGCCGGATCACGAAAATCGACCATAAAATCCGCGCATTTTACGACCAGGCCGTCATAGAGCGAGCGGACAAGCTCCAGATCATTTGTCTTTTCGTAATGTTCCCATAGAGCCCACAAAACGAGAGCGGTTTCGTCTTCTTGGATCGGCACCAGCGGATATTTGCCGTATTTGTCCCAGTAGGCGTGCCAGCCCGAGCCGACCGAGCCGTCAGGGTTGTATTTTTGTAGAAAATAGCCATGCTTATGGACAATTCGTCCGCACAGCTCAAAGAATCGTTTCGCAATATCTGAGTAACCTGCTATATCGAGAGCATTGGCGACAAAAGCGCCGTCACGCGGCCACAAATAGCTGTAATGATCGGTCGCGCGGTCGGTTACATCGTGGTCGTTTGCCGCGATGATCGCACCGCCATTATCTATCTGAGTGCCGATAATGAGCAGGCTTCGTTTATACAGAGCTGTAATATTTGCGGGAAGTTTTGCAAGATCAAGGTTATTAGACGGACAAAGCGAATCTTGCCAATGAGCAGATGTTTCGCTCAAATAATTGTCCGGACCTTTGGTTAGGACGTGTTCATTGAGTTCAGCAACCTCAGAATGATCGGTTCCCGCCGCGATCCAATAATAGAATTCAAACGTGGAGCCTCCATCGATTTGGGCGTGTAAACCGATAGTCGAATCGACTGAGCCTTCGGTAATTGTGCCGCCGTGAAGTTCTCCGTTTTCGGCGTCTCGCCACGTGCCTTCGCTGTTTCGAAACGCCTTACGGCCAGTTGCGATCTCGTCAAAATGTGGCAGCGTGTTGATCAAAAAATAGCGATGGCGTTTGTAATGAATGAGCGATAACGTTTCAGGGTCATAAAAAGCCGTATCGCCGATCTTATTTTCGTAAATGCGGAAATCCTGATGCAGAAAAATACGAACGTCACGCTGTTTGTCTTCGAGGTTTCTGACCTCGACACGGCGAAGAAAAATATTTTCGCGTGCGGCGACAGTATCATTACACGATATTTCAATCCCGAGCTGTTGATTTATGAGAAAAACGTTCGTGACGAGCGTATCCGGCAGATATTTTAGCGTTCGCTGCCAATCGTCAGAAAACACCCATGAAAACTCACCGTCAACCCACACACCAAATCGAAACGGAAAACCGTCGCTGTGATTTTCCTGCCCAACATGCGGAAAATAAAAGTCGCGTATCTGGTATTCATCGTCGAAATTTACAAGCAGTTTGCCGTTGCCGACGGGAATGTCTCTCATATGCGGAGGCTAGTTTGTTTTTATCGCTTGTTCGACGGCGGCATCGAGCTCTGTTTTGATGGTAGGGCTAAAGCCGATGATCTTAGTCACGACACGGCCGCCGCGATCAATGACGAGCGTCTGCGGAATATCGTCGCGTTCCGAGAAAATAAAACTGCTAAGCGCGTCCTCGGGGAAAGCGATGGGATAATCGAACTTGGTTGCGGCTACAAATTTAGGTATCTCAGGCTTGTCGTCTTCGCCGCCGACATTAAGCCCGACGATTACTAAGTTCTCCGCGCCGTATTTAGCGATCAACGAATTCAAATGCGGGATCTCTTGTCGGCAGGGCGGGCAATATGTCGCCCAGAAATCAAGTATCACGGCCTTGCCAGCGAGGTCGGACAGCTTTTGCACACGTCCACCAGTGTCGGTCCAACTCATCTCGCTAAGTGGTTTCGTGGGTGGCAGCGGAACATTTGTCGTCGGTCGGTCATTGATCGACGATGGTCTATTTGATACGGCCACGGGGGCCGCCGCCGGACGGCACGATGACGTGAGTAAAATTGCAAAAGCAAGAAGGCAAAAAGTAACGAGTTTCACACAAGTATTTTACACGATTTTTTTAATCATGTTTTTCACAAGAGTTTTAACTTTTGCCTTTTGCCTTTTGGCTTCAATATTTCTACTTTTGGTTTAGTGCCATTTTATCCGCCCAAAATACAAGAGAGATCAGCATCGCCAAAAAATAGTGGCGTAGTGAAAGCCCTCAATGCATCCGGCAAGTCGGCGAGTTTTCAATGCGGATCGTATGTCAGTGTCTCTCTGAAAGTTGATGCAGAAACAAAAACTATCTCGTCGGCCGGATTTCAAACAAACGGCTGCGGATATATGATCGCCGCTGCTGATCATCTGGTTGAAACAATAAAAGACAGCAAATTAGCCGATCTGCACGGCCTGAACAAACAAGAACTCACTCAAAAGCTTGACGATGAATTTGGACTTTTACCTAACGAACGCAAGCGATGCGCCGATGTCTGCATCGAAGCTCTGCGAGTGGCATTTGCTGATTATCGCGTAAGGCAGATCGAGGAATTTCGTGGCGAAAAGGCGCTGATTTGCACGTGCTTTGGCGTTTCGGAAGAAACTATCGAGACTCATATCGCACAAAATTCGATCGAAACCGTCAATGAAGTCACACAAATTTGTGGTGCCGGCGGCGGCTGCGGATCGTGTCGAATGCTGATTCAGGAGATGATCGATAACCAGGTTTTTGGTTTCTAGTTTTAAGTTTCGAGTTGTAAAATCGGGAACTTGAAACTATAACCGCGAAACTAGAAATTATTTTGTGATATACTCTTTCAAATTCCGCCTGTTTGGGCGACGACCTTTACATTTTTGCTTATAAATTCTGACGATGGACGATCCTGCCAGTAGTATCCTGCTTCTATTTCAAAACACGGAAACCGTTGCCCCTATCACTGTGGCCGAGGTAATTACTAAATTTGCGATCATTTTCGTGGTCGTAGGGTTAAATGCATTTTTCGTTGCGTCTGAATTTGCTTTGGTTTCGGTGCGGCGGACGCGTGTTCAAAAACTCGCTGATGAGGGTAGCAAGGGAGCATTGGCGGCTCTGCGGCTGCTCGATAACCCGACGCAGTTTATTTCGGCGGTTCAGCTTGGTGTCACTCTCGCATCGCTCGCCCTCGGATGGTTAGGCGAGCCAACCGTCGCATTGCTTCTCGAACCACTCGCCGAGGCAATCGCGGGTGAGGGGCCGGCGGTCTATATTGCTCACATTGTGGCAATTGTGATCTCTTTCGCCGTTATAACATTCTTACACGTCGTGCTTGGTGAATTGGTGCCGAAAATGTTCGCACTTGAGCGTTCGGAGACGTTTGCGGTAGTCGCGTCCCGTCCGCTCGAAGTTTTTGCAAAAGTGTTTTCGCCAATTCTCTGGGTTCTCAATTACGCCGGGAGCTTGTTTGCAAAACTCCTCGGACTATCCTCTAATCTTGATCACACCTCGATCTACACCGAGGATGAGATACGTCAGTTAATAGCCCTGTCGCAGGAGAGCGGTGAGATCAACAAAGAGGAACAGACGCTGATAAACAAGGTGTTCGAGTTTTCCGAAACAACCGTCAAAGAGGCGATGATACCGCGACCTGAGATCATTGCCGTGCCCGAAAGCAGCAAATTTGACGAGATCGCTACTGCATTTCAGGAACACGGATACTCGCGTCTGCCCGTATTTCGCGACTCGCTCGACGACATTGCCGGTTTTGTTCACAGCAAGGATCTGGTCGCGTATTCGAATCGAACGAAGTCATTCAAACTCGCCGATGTAATTCATAAACCAAATTACGTAGTCGATACCGCCCGTCTCGAGGACGTGCTGCGGCAGATGCAAAAAGAGAAGTTTCATTTTGGCTTTGTTGTTGACGAACACGGTGGTGTCGAGGGCATCATAACGCTCGAAGATCTGCTCGAGGAGATAGTCGGCGACATTTCGGACGAGCATGATGTAGAGGTTGACGAGCAGATCGAACCACAGCCGGACGGCAGTTATCTACTTGACGGGGGACTCGCCGTTCGCGATCTTAACCGACGGCTTGAGCTGAATTTTCCAATATCCGAAGGCTATACGACTATCGCCGGTTTTCTGATGTCCGAGGCAGGACAGATACTTGACGAAGGACAAACCGTTGCGTTTAACGGGCATAGATTCACGGTCGAAAAGGTCGAAAAACGCCGCATCAAACAGGTGCGTATGGAGACAACGTAAGTTATCAATCGTAGGAGCAATTATTAAATGAGTTTTATTGAACAGGTTTGGGCACGCGAGATAATGGATTCCCGCGGCAATCCGACGATCGAGGCCGAGGTCATTCTCGAAGACGGCACGCAGGGACGCGCCGCTGTCCCAAGCGGAGCTTCGACAGGCGAAAACGAAGCGGTCGAGCTCCGTGACGGCGATAAGAGCCGCTATATGGGCAAAGGCGTCCTCACCGCCGTCGATAACGTCAACGAAAAGATTAGCCGCGAACTTGAGGGTCTCGACGCTCTCGATCAGACTCTGATCGACAGCACGATGATCGATCTCGACGGCACTGAGACCAAATCAAAGCTCGGTGCGAATGCGATCCTTGCCGTAAGCTTAGCAAATGCCCGTGCGGCTGCGGCGTTTCAGCAAATGCCCCTTTACCGATACATCGGCGGGACGAATGCGAAAACGCTGCCTGTGCCGATGATGAACATCCTCAACGGCACAGGCAGCGTTTTCGCATTCGTCCCGCCGATGTATCGGTAAAGGGGCATTTGCTGAAACGCCGCAGCCGCA
>JBKJRA010000270.1:0-7562 GCA_046594975.1 Pyrinomonadaceae bacterium
GTTCGTCCAAAAATCTGATGACCGACGAACGGTCAAAGAAAGGAACCGAGCCAAAACTGCTGCTCCGCAACAGATCCTGCAGCAACTCATACATCGGATTTCCGGCGGCCATCTTTGTCGGCGGTGCGATAAACGGCTGTTTGATGCCTTTGTAAACATCATGTGTAACATAATGTTTGACCGCTTCGCGCAATAGATATTTGATCTGCCCGTCTTTAGCGAGTAGCGATGCGGGTATCGAGCTGGCATAGTCAAACAGTTTGTGATCCAAAAACGGCAGCCGAACCTCGACAGAATTGGCCATATCGAGACGTTCGGCGGCCAATACGTAATTTACAAACAGCGATTTCATCCACAGATACAAAATTTGCTTGGCGGGCTCGCGTCCATAGAGCGTTTTGCGGTAATCGAATTGCCGAAAAAACTCGCGGTAAGGGTCACGTCGCTGAAACTTGGCAGCAAAATCGCTTGCGATAATCGAACCCAGAAAGTCGAATTTTTCCGCAACATAATTGAGCAAATGCGGCGGAAACGCAAGTCCCTGAGAGAGACGTGTAAGCCACGGTGAGGTTGCGGCGATCCGCTTTTCAGCGAGATTTTTCGGACGCATCATCCGTGCAAACATACGTGCCCATTTCGCTATGCCGTCCGACGTGCCAGAATTCAGGAGAGCCTGGCTAGAAAAATCATATCCGGCAAAAAGCTCATCGGCTCCCTCGCCGGCGAGCACGACCTTAAAACCGGCATCGCGAACGGCACGGCTCAGCTGAAAACGTGCCGCTCCGTGGGCATTGTAATGGATCATCTCGCCTCGCCAAACTGACTCCGTAAATACATCCGCAAAATCCTGTGCTTTTACTGAGATCGGCGAGAAATCAGCGTTTGCAAACTCCGCAGTTAGCCGTGCAGGCAGACTTTCGTCAAAATCCGGATGGTCAAACGCGATAGTAAATGCCGTGAGTTTATTTTCAGCACGAGCTGCCGCGAGGCCCAAAACGGAAGACGAATCAACGCCGCCGCTCAGGTAAAAACCGACCGGCACATCGGCCCGCATGCGCAACTGCACCGCCTCATCAAGCAGATCTCTAATCTTTTCGATGCAATCTGATTCCGAAATATGCTGATGCGGAGCATTTGCACGCGGATAATCGACGTCCCAATAACGCTTGATAGTCAGCGCTCCGCGTCGAGCGGTCAGGTAATGTCCGGGTGGAACTTGCTTGATGTTTTTGAACAGACTACGGTCTTGATCGACCGAAAAATATAAATTTTGAAAGACAGATTCCTCGTCCCACGCAGCTGGAACTCCCGCCGCAAATAGAGCCTTCACCTCCGAAGCAAGATAGAACGTTTCGCCGACCTGTGCATAAAAAAGCGGTTTGATGCCAAAGCGGTCTCGGGCGGCGAACAGAGTCTCGTTTTCCTCGTCCCAGATCGCAAACGCAAATTCGCCTCGCAGTTGTTCGAGACACGCGGCACCGAAATCTTGATAAAGATGCAGTGCGATCTCGCTGTCGGACCGGGTTGTAAACACGTGTCCGCTTGCCTTAAGCTCACGAGTTATCCGTTCGTAATTGTAAAACTCACCGTTGACGACGATGTGCAGGTTGCCGTCTTCGCTGGCGATCGGCTGCGAACCGGTCGCAGCGTCGATGATGGTAAGCCTTGCGTGTCCGAGCCCGATGTTGCCTTTTGGGCCGATCCAAGTCCGCTGATCGTCGGGCCCGCGCGAGATCATCGCGTTCACGGCACGCCGGAGCGGCTCTTGGGCGACCGGCTTATCGTTTGAAAAAATGGCAACAATTCCGCACATATATATTATTGCTGGGGAGCTAAGACCGCGTCACCCTTTTGACAGCCAAACGTCATCAACGGAACGAAATTGCTAACCGTCGGGCCTCCATTCGGGTCGATACGGTCCCGAGACGAGTAAACATCCGTCACGCCTGACGGTTTTTCGTTGCGGCAATAACGTCCCGCAATACGCGTTATCAAACTCTCTCGAAATTCCGCCCTGTATTCCGGTGGGACTCTGTGCCAAGTAATGCCGCTCATATAAAACTCAAGCAAAGTGCCGCGTGTCGATGGTAAAAACATCTTCTCGGGAGCGATCTCGCGATCCGGCTGCCCGTCGATATGCTCGACTATTTTGTGACGGACTATGTAGTTGCGGTCGTCGATCCAATTAAATAATTGATATTGCTGAGCGAGACCCATCAACCAAAGCGCACCGAAAAATGTAAACTGCGTCGTCCCTAGGCCTTCGTAACGACTATCTGCTTGCGACCCAACGGGCAATTGCTCACGCGCCGGCGTTCGCCAATGCGGCAGTACGATCGAGCTTATCATTGCCAGTGTCAGCACCGTAACCATAAACATCGCAGCGGCTCCGGCAAAACCTATCCGGGCATTTGTTTCCGGCATCGCAAGCTGTGCTTTGCGTCCGCGTATTAAGTCCATCAACTCCTCGCGAAAGATCAAGACGATCGTCGCCGCACACGCAAAGTTCGCAAATGGAATGTCCAGCGTTGCGACCGTGCCGATATGAAGAGCTATAAATCCGACGAGCAGTATATATTTTACTAGATGTCCCCTTGGCAGAATGAACATCAGGGCAAACAACGGTTCGAGTACGAGCGTAGCATAATCAAGTATCCTTAATGCGGGCAGATGCTGCGGCCCCCAAAATTCATGGCCGTAAGATATTGGCAGTTTGAATATGACGTAAAGTGCCGTGCCGTCGAGCCACATCGGGCTCGTCCATTTCCAGAGTCCGGCTACGATGTAGAGCAGGGCCAGATTCCAGAAAAAGCAACGCAGGACAGTGCCCGAAACCTTGACCGTCTTCCATTTTTCCCAAGCCGTACCTCGATCTCTGATCCAGTCTTTGAGAATGAGCGTGCGTCCGGTCGGCAGGACAACGAGCCAAAATAGCAGCAGATGTATTATCGAATCATCGACATACATCACCACAAAATTCCAGCGATAGGTGCTGACTGCGATCAGATAAATTAAGACGGCAGAAAGCTTGACCCGATAACCAATTACAAGGGAAATGCACAATACGCAGACAAATAGATAGATGGCGTAAAAAGCCGTGAGGCTCATCCACGGCTGAAATAGCCCGATCTTCGTAAACCAAAACATCCGAAAGCTGAGGTTGTGGTCGATCAAACCATTTGGGTTGCTAAAATCGCTTGCTTCACAAAATGTTCGTGCAAAATAGACAAATATCAGCATTCCGGCAAGCACGCGAAAAATATCTATCGGCAAAGCATCGAGAGGCCGCGTGATCCTTGTCTTAAGACTCACGAGTAATGACGATGCCGAACTAATTTCCGGGTCTGATGCCATAAATTGATGATAGGTCAGGAAGAAGTTGTAAGATAATCGCACGATATATCGGGCGGGTCAATTCAGACGGTCTATCAGTTGAGTTAGTGTGAGGAGTTGTATTTTTTTCGTGGCTTTGCCGCCCTGTTGTTTGACACTCTATTGCGAAGCTTTAAGCCCGCATTAAAAAAAACGGATGCCGCGCCGTAAACCGTCGGAGACGGTGATATATTTGTAGCCCACAGTGTAAACTGTGGGACAAAACCCAAAATAGACTCAAGCCGTCGAAGACGGCGGCATAACAAATGTCACATACGCATATATATGGCTTGTTTCACCTTGTGTTTGCGATGCCACCGTCTTCGGCGGTTCAGGATGTTGGGTGAGCTTTCCTACGGTTTGCAGCGTGGGCTACAAATATGCCGTCGGTCTCGCCGACTAGAGAGCTGAAAAGCCGCAAAAAATTCTACGTCTTACTCCTAACTTCTGTACGTGCACCCTGTTTCCTCAGCTTTGCACAGGACGCGGTTCTTCGGAGATCGAGGATTAGTATGCCGTCGTCGTCGATCTCGGCTTCGGGAAATCTGACGGTCTCGTGCAATCTTATTCCAAATTCCTGTATAAAACTGTAAGCACGTATCACACGTCCGCCGTGGCCGCTGCGGCACAGTGCTGGATAAGCATTTTTCATTATCTTCCGCGTCGGTTTTACGCCTATTGTCGCATTTGCCTTGTCATACAGCAGATGAAAGCCGTCAGGCGTCCCCATCAATTCAAATGTCCTGAGGCTGATAAAAATATGTCCGCCCGGATTCATCGTAGCGTAAATACCTCCCCACCTGCCGGACACTCTTTCAAATTTTGACTCGACCCAATTTCTTGTTGCCATTTTCAAATCAGTGTAACATAGAAAAGATATTGTATCAAAGATAAAACACAGAACGGTTTTCTGACTTTACATCTCTGCAGGAGATCTCTTAGCCCTAGCCGATCGGTTACACTGTTACACCACTATCGCTCAAACATAAAAATCACCGTCTCGGTTGACTGTTTTTTCTTTGGCGACACTTTATGGGCGGCAAAAATTGAAAGTTACCGGTCCGGAAAACGGCGTTTCCGGTCAGGAAAAGTGCAGTTCCAACTGCCAAAATGGAGTTAAAAGAGCAAAAAAATGACCTTATTTTGAGTTACAAATTTTATTTGAGAGACGAGTTGTCGGACTAATTTTTAAGCTTAGCGACCGCAGCGATGATCTGCTCGCATGAATCGAGCGTATCGAGCAGAATGCCTTTTTCGTGATCATCTTTCGAATTATCAAGCTCGGTCTTTAGGACGCT
The DNA here is from genome assembly GCA_046594975.1 of Pyrinomonadaceae bacterium. Classification (GTDB taxonomy): domain Bacteria; phylum Acidobacteriota; class Blastocatellia; order Pyrinomonadales; family Pyrinomonadaceae; genus OLB17. Next base: position 4,671 of record JBKJRA010000270.1, read on the forward strand.
CTGATATTGAGTCGCGGCTTTGGCGAGGTCGCGGACGGCTTTGGGAAAAAGCGCAGCGAAAGTTTTCGGGTGTTTTTTGTCTTTAGGGTCGTCGTCCGGGTCAACTACCATCGAATCGGGACGCCCCGCTAGGTTGTCGATGTCGTCTATCGCTTTTTGCAGGATCAGCTTGATATCGTTGAGCAATTGAAGTCGCGAGCCCTCGGGCATCTTGCCCCATTCACGAGGGTCTTTTTTTGCCGGCGGCGGGGCATTGGAGTTTATCTGCAAAACTTCGAAGCGACGGTCGATGGCTCGGGTCAAAACATCGATCCGCTGATCTATCTGCTGGGCGTCGCGGACAAGTTCGACCTCGTCGTCTGTCAAGAAATCACGTGATTGTGCAGAAATGACAGTGAATAGTGAAAAGTGAAAAGCGAATAGTGCAAGTCCAAGAAATGCATACCTAGATAACCAGAGTGCCGTACCTACGCAAAACCTGTTAATGGCTTTTAGTTTTTTACTCATTTTCTTAACCATTCACTATTACTTTCTCATTGGTCATTTCACGGCTTTTTGATGTTTGGGACGACAGTATCGCTAAACATCGGCTCCATCGCACGCGAACGGGCATCTCGTAAATATAAGAGAAGTGTGCGGACATAATCCTCATAGCGGGTCGGCAGATCACGACGGATCGCTTCGAGCCGCGGGCCGAAAGCCCTCATGCCGATCTCAAGCTTCTTGAAATTGTCGAGGATCTTGTTGCTGTTGTTATCGTGAACCCTAAGATAGTCTAGCGAATTATCAAGCAGCCCTTGAAACCCGCCAAGCTCACGAAACATACCGTCAAAATCAGCGTTGCCGTTCAACTGCTCGGCCGCCAGCACATGGGTGTTCATCATTTCCAACGCGAACTTTGTTCGTGTCTTGATGTCGTTTGTCGAGTCGAGCTTTGAGCGTTCGTCTTTAGTGACAGTTCGCACCGGCGGCGGTGCGAGATCGGGATCATCTTGAGCAGTGGCTGTCGCCGCTGCAAGTAAAAAGTAAAAAGTAAAAAGTAAAAACACAGAAAGCAAAGTTCGCTGTAACGAAACCAAATGGCTTGCTGTCCCAATTTTGCCTTTTGCCATTTTACTTTTTACTTCATTCATTCTTCTTTCCCTTTCCCAACTTAATATCGCGTTGCAAAGTCGGGATCCGTAAGTTGACCTTATCTATTTCCAGTTGGTTCTGCCCAGGGTCGGCAAGCCGCAGATATTCCTGATAGTTTGCCATCGCGTCCATATACTCGCCCAGATGATCGTGTGCGATCGCTAGAAAATAATACGCCGCCGGAGCACTAGGCTGCTTTGCCGTCAGCCATTCGTATTCGGGCTTTGCCTCGGCATAATTCGTCAATTGGAAAAGTGCAGTTGCAAGATTAGCATGAGCCGTCCAATTATCGGGAGCTATTTCGACTATCTTTCGCAAAATCCCTACTGCTTGAGCGTATTGTTTGGCCTGAACAAGGGCCGCCGAAAATCCTATAGCATGGCTTATGTTATTCGGTTCGGCTTCGGAAGCACGGCGGCAATAGTCGAGAGCCTTAGCCGGATCATCCTTTCTATATAAAATACAAAGCCGCCCGAGAAGCACAGCATTTTTGGGATTGCCTGCAAGTTCCTTTTCTATCTCGGCAGTATTGGTCGAGCTGCCCGCAATGATCTTGCTACGGAGATCTTCGGAAGCGGCAGTCGGACGACTAATGGCATCAAGCTGCTTTAATGCCTCATCGCCTTTTCCCTCACGTGCGAGAATGTTTGCAGTTAAATATCTAAGTTCGTCTTTTGCTTGTCCGGTCTTTTCGATAGCAGCGGCGATATTTTTTGCACGGTCGAGGTCACCTTCGGCCAAGGCGATGTCTGCAAGTTGGAAAAGCGCGTAGCGACCGTTTGGGTCCAAAGCAAGGGCTTTGTTCAAGCTGATCTTTGCCGTATCACGTTTGCCAAGAGCCATCTCTAAGGCGGCTTTCGCTGTCCACAACGAGGGCGTAGGTTTAGCTTTTGATGTCAACTCCGTGATCTTAGACAGCGATTCTTGCAGTAAGGCAGGTACGGCTTTGGTCTTCAAACGGAGATCTGCCAAAGCAACGATCGCCGGAGGATTTTGCGGCTCAAGCTCGATGGCTTTGGCGAGCACCGTTTCTGCCTCAGCAAACTTGTCCATTTGAACAAGGATCGATCCGAGACTCGTGAGGGCCAGTGACCATTCGGGCCGTAATTCGACAGTACGGCGAAATCCTTTCTCAGCCTCGTTGGTTTTATTGAGAGCAAGCAGAGCACTCGCCCGCTGATATTCTGCCTCGGGGAACTCAGGCATTATGTTGAGGGCTTTGTCGTAAAGAGCGATCGCACCCGCCAGATCACCTTTTTCATGGATAACTTGAGCCTGGTTAAATACCGCCACGGCATCATCATCGGCGGCTTCGCCCTGAGCAGAAACCGACGATGTCGAAAATACCGCCAACGCCACTACGCAAAACACATATGTGCCGATTCGCCTCGCGGCCGGAAATATGAGTTTGAAACTGCTACTCATCTATATTTAATAAGAACAATGAAATATTAGCATTTGCATCTGACACCGTCTAACTATATTTACTTGCCCAAAGTCCAACTTTCCAACGGCATCATTTGCGTTCACTTATCGGGGTAAGTTAATATTTTTGCAATGAATAAGGTCTCTGTGGCCCTAGTTTTCCTGCCAACAAAATGATCAAAAAGGACATTTAGAATTAGTAAATAACGGCATTGGAGCCGTTATCTGAGATTCTACGGTCGAATTTGTAAGATGCGTACCACGGGCTGTTTGTTGGTTTTAATTTGCAGTAGGAAAATAACAGAGACAATACCGGTTTAAGAAATAGTTAGT
>JBKJRA010000042.1:0-2531 GCA_046594975.1 Pyrinomonadaceae bacterium
ATCTTGTAATCAGCACTGCCGTCGGAGCGGATCGTGATCGTCGAACCGTCGGCTGCAGCCCACGCACCGACAAATTCGGAGCCTGCTTGTTTCTCATCGACCGACTTACTACCGCCACCGCAGCCCAAGCCAACTATCATCAACAGACCAATCGCCAACGCGGCAGTGATAACTGCATTTTTTCCCAAAAAAACTGACTTGAAAGTATCTTTCATCATTTCCTCCAGTGACTATTGTGACTTTTCAACCAAAGTTAAAAGCGTGCGTATCGCAACACCGGTCGGACCTTTTGATTGATGCGGTTTGGCACCGTCTGCCCAAGCTGTTCCGGCGATGTCAAGGTGCGCCCATTTTGCTTTATCAATAAATTCCTGGATAAAGACTGCTCCCATAATGGTTCCGGCTTTGCCGCGTGGCCCGATGTTTTTGATATCAGCGATGTCGGAGCGGATCTGTTTGCTGTATTCGGCGCTGACCGGCAGTTGCCAAAATCCTTCGCCGCAGTCTTTACCAGTACTGATGATGTTGTCCATGAACGCCTGATCATTGCCCATGATGCCCGTGTTCTGGTCACCAAGAGCGACGATAACGGCACCCGTAAGCGTTGCCATATCGATGATGCTCGTCGCACCCTGTTTCTCGGCATATGCAACGGCGTCAGCCAGCACTAGACGGCCTTCGGCGTCAGTGTTGAGTATCTCGATGGTCTTGCCGTTCATCGCGGTCACAACGTCGCTCGGCCGCGAAGCAGCACCATCAGGCATATTCTCGACAGCGGCGATGACGCCGAGGACAGGAACCGTCGGCTTGAGCAAGGCGATAGCACGCATCGTGCCGATAACCGTCGCGCCGCCGGACATGTCATATTTCATTGCGTCCATGTTATCGCCCGGTTTGAGCGAGATGCCGCCGGTGTCAAACGTGATGCCTTTGCCGACCAGGGCGAGCATTTCGCCTTTTTTCGCAGTCGATTTTGTCGGAGTGTATTTGAGAACGATCATCTTGGCCGGCTGTGCCGAACCGTATGAAACACTCATGAGCGAGCCCATGCCCATTTTGGTCATTTTGGCTTCGTCGAGGATCTCGCATTTCAGCCCGACCTCTTTCGCCATTGCGGCAGCACGCTTTGCCATCTCAGCAGGTGGCAGAATGTTTGCCGGTTCGTTCGCGAGATCGCGGGTCAGGTTCATCGAATCGCCGATAGCTTGTCCGCGTGCGATACCGCCCTTAAGATCTGCAGGCTTTGCACCGTCCACACAAACGACGAGACTCGTCACCGATTTAGTGTTTTTGTCTTTGGTCTTGTATTTATCTAGCTCAAACTGGCTTGTGATAAATCCTTGAACGGCGTTTTGAGCGGCCTCGGATGCAGAAGCTTCGCTTCGCGGCAGCAATGCAAATGATTTCACATTACGCTTGCGTAGGTAGCGTGTCGCTGTTCCTGACAATGCCGCAACCGAAAATGGTTTGTATTCGGCTTTGTCGCCGACTCCGACGAGAAGCAAACGGCTAGCTTTCACAGCACCTTTCGGCACAAAGCGTAATAACGCAGTCTGGCCGCTTTCGCCTTTGAATTCCTCAGCTTTTATGACCTCGGCGATCAGGCCGCCTGTTAGCTTGTCTAAATCTTTGAGCACGTTGCTCGCGGCTTTCTCGCCTTTAAAAACTGCCACGGCCAATGCCTCGACATTAGCTTCGGAAAAGTTTCCGGATATTCCCTGAAATTTCATCGACACCTCAATGTTTATCTGTTTAATACGAAAAAAAACTCTTTAATATCTATAACTTATCTAAGCTCACGTTTCAACTCCTGCCGCGTTTCTCTGTCGATAGTCTTACGCATTTCGGTCTCTCGTTTGTCATAGAGCTTCTTACCCTTAGCCACGCCGACCTCAAATTTTATCCGTCCATTCTTCCAATAAATGCTGGTAACGACGAGCGTCATCCCTTTAATGGTCGTTTCTTTTTCAAGCTTTTCGATCTCTTTGCGATGAAGCAGCAACTTTCGCGGCCGTAAAACGTCGTGGTTATTGATGTTGCCGTTAACGTAATGCGAGATATGTGCACCCATCAGCCAAACTTCGCCGTCTTTGATGGTGACGTAAGATTCCTTAAGTTGGATACGCCCCGCCATTATACTTTTGACCTCGGTGCCGACGAGAGCTGCCCCAGCCTCAAATTTATCGAGAATGAAAAATTCGTGGTAAGCCTGCCGGTTATTTATGATTTCCTTGTCGAGCGGCATAAACCTCTATTTTGCCCGTCGCACAGCGTATTCGCAATGCGAGTTGACACGAGCGCGGTCGGAAACGTAAATTATTAGTACGCTGGGAGATCGTCTAATGGTAGGACTGCAGTCTCTGGATCTGCCTATCGGGGTTCGAATCCCTGTCTCCCAGCCAATTTTTTAGTAGGCAGTTTGCAGTGGCATTAAACAGGTTCGACCTGTTTTTACTGCCTACTGCTTCTGCCAACCGCACACTGATCCTATGGACGAATGGTACGAAACCGAGATACGCGTCCGCTATGCT
>JBKJRA010000165.1:0-13751 GCA_046594975.1 Pyrinomonadaceae bacterium
GCTTCAAAATGGAGCGCTGGAGCACAGTTTTATGCATATTTAAGCAGAAAATGATTTAGACTTGCGTCCCTAAAGCAAAAAAAGGCGAGGTCTTAATGACCTCGCCGTCTTATCTCACGATGAATCGCGCACTCTGAACGTCTTACCAGATCTCGCAAACCTTTTCGCGGATCATTTTAGCACCTTGCTTGCAGCCAAATGCCTCGGCAAACTGCGGCATGTTAGACAGCGGGCCGTTTACGCGGTAGCGGGCTGCCGCGTGCGGATCGCCGAGCACCTGAGCACGTTCGGCCTCGGGCGTCGATTTCCTTGCCCAGACCTGTGCCCAACCCAGGAAAAATCGCTGTTCCGGCGTAAAACCGTCGATGTTAGCCGGACGAGGTTTGCCCTGTAGCGAATCGATCAATGCGGAATAAGCGATAGCAGTTCCACCGAGATCGCCGATGTTTTCACCGAGCGTCAGACGGCCATTGATGTGCAGCCCAGGTGCGACTTCGTAGCCGTTAAACTGATCGACAACGCACGCCGCACGGGTTTCAAACTTGGTTCGGTCATCCGTCGTCCACCACGATTTGAGGTTTCCATCGGGTCCAAATTTGCTGCCTTGATCGTCAAAACCGTGCGAGACCTCGTGACCGATGACGGCACCGATGCCGCCGTAGTTGATCGCGTCGTCCGCCTGGAAATTAAAGAAGGGCGGCTGCAGGATACCGGCGGGAAATGTGATGTCGTTTGCTATCGGGTTGTAAGAAGCATTTACGAGCGGCGGGTTCATTCCCCAACGTGTCTTGTCGGTCGGCTTGCCGATATCAGCAACATTGCGTCCGACCTGAAAAACTCTCGAACGAGCGTTATTTATTGCATACGACTTGCGATCAATCGAGAGGCCGGCAAACCCACGCGGATGTTCGTTGTAGCCGATCTTACGTTTATAGGCATTGAGTTTGGCGACGGCTTTGACCTTGGTCTCGTCACTCATCCATGCAAGGCCTTTGATATGGGCCGTCATCGCCACAAACAGATTTGTGATCATCTGGTCCATGCGTGATTTGGCCTCAGGCGTGAATTTGACCTTTACGTACTCGGCTCCGAGCGATTCTCCGAGCGTTCCGTCGGTTGCCTGAACGCAGCGTTTCCAGCGCTCCTGCTGTTCCTTGGTGCCTTGCAGCACGCGGCCGTTAAAGTTAAAGGACTCGTCGCCAAATGCCTTAGGCAAAACGCCCGCAGATGAGCTGAGCGCCATCCAGCGCATATACGTTTTCCAGCTATCGACTGACGTGTCAGCTAGCATTGCGTTGACCTCCTTGAAAAAGCCGGTCTGGCCAAAGTCGATCTCGGTAACAGGCGGGATGCCGCGAGTTTTCATATAATCCGTGAGCGAAAAATTGGGGATTATCGCTTGGGCGGCCGTGATGCTGATCTTGTTGTAATTCTTATCTGGGTCGCGAAGATCGGCAGGCGAGGTCTGAGCCTTAGCCAGACGCATCTGGATGTCCATGACGGTTTTGGCGTCCGCAGCGGCGGTCTCAGGCGACTGCCCAAGCAGCTTAAACATATTCGTCATATATTCGACAAATTTGCCGCGGATCTCGACGGATTTAGCGTCGTCTTTGACATAATAGTCGCGGTTAGGCAGGCTCAGGCCACCCTGGTTAGCGTTTAGGATAACCATATTGCTGTCTTTGGCGTCGGCTCCACCGCCGATGCGAAACAGTGCAGGGAAACCCTGCTTATGAAACATCGCGACTTCGCGTTTTACGTCGTCCGACGTTTTCACTTTTGCGATCTCTTTGAATATCGGATCGAGCGGTTTCGTCCCGGCTTTTTCGATCGCTGCTTCGTCCATACACGAAGCGTAATAATCGCCGATCATCTGTATGTTGCTGCCTTTTGCAGCTTTTTCCTTGATCGCTTTTTCGAGGATGTCGTGCAGGACATCGCGATTGCTTTCCTGGAGAATGCTAAAGCTTCCCCAGCTGGATTGTGATGGGGGGATGGCAGTCTCATTGACCCATTTGCCGTTGGCATATTGAAAAAAATCGTCGCAGGCGTCAGCCGAACGATCCATTCGAGAGGTGTCAAAGCCTGAGCTTTGTGCGAGTGCTGCGCTCCATAGTGAGAGCATTATCGATAATGTCGTCATAAAACGAAAGAGTCGTGTTTTCATTTTTTACTCCTAAGAAAGTTTTAGATTAATACGGTCTGGTTGAGAAAAAGTTTATTCTCTCTTAACAAGATTTACAACGCGGGAACGAACATCTCGGCGACACGATCGCGGAGCTCAGCCGCTAAAACCTTACGGTCAGAGTTTACGATTGGTTCTCCGCCAAAATGAATGATCGCCGTGTAGCCTTTTACTTTGAAAAGGCGCCAGAGATGTGCAAAAAAACTGATATCTTCCCACCAGATCGCCGATTCGCTCGCCGGAGGTGCGCTAGCGGGCGTCGTGTACGTGATCGCCGCGTAACTGACCGGCACGCCGCTGCGGGCCGCAAATTCGAGAAACGACGAATTGAATGGCAGCACTTCTTCTCCTTTGGTAGCCGTGCCTTCGGGGAAAACGATGACGCCTTCACCGGCATCGAGCCGGTCGATGATCTCTTCGCCGGCACGCGGAATATCGCGCCGATTTGTCCGGTTGATAAAGATCATGCCCATATCACGGCAGATACGCCCGGCGAGAAACCAGTCGTCGATCTCGGCCTTGGCGACAAAAACGCCCTTAGCCACGGCACGCAAGGCTCCCATATCTGTGTAACTTAAATGGTTGCAAACAAGAAAAAATGGCGGTGTGGGCGGAGTGCCGACGACCTCAACCGTCATATGTGAGATGCGGTTAAAACTGGCCGTCCACAGATAAAATGCGTTTTGACGCCAGCGGATCTTGTCCGACACAAAAAAATGTGTGACGAACCAAAACGAATAAAGGCCGATCGTCGCGATGGTAAATAATATGAGTCTGATGGCGGCACGGATGTTACGCATTTAGATTTTTTGGCATCGTTATTCCTTATCTACCTTCACAAAATTGTATCGCACCAAAAACCGCATCGGCAAGGATCTGCCATTGCGTTCGGCCGGACGCCAGTTCATTTGCCGCACAGTTTTTTCGACCGACTCGTCCAATTCGTAGCCTGCCCAACGGACTATCTCAGTCCGGGTTATTGTTCCGGCAGCGTCGAGATCGATGACAATATCGACGGTCGCTGCGATATTGTAAAAACCTGCAACAGCGGTATATTCAGGTTTGATCCGGCGAAACGGAATGGGAGCCTTGAAGTTATTTGCATCGGGAGCATGTGCGTCGGGAACTTCTTCGAGAGCGGGCGGTGTTGGTTCCGACACCTCTGCTTTTGTAGTCGCGATAAGTTTTGCAGCAATTTCGATCGCGAGTGGATCGACCGATTTGGCAAGCAGCTTGTTTGCCTCTTTGAGTTTATTGGCCTCAAACTTTTGCAGTCGCCAAAATACGAGCCTTCCCGTGCGCGAACTGATTACATAGATCACAGCATTTGCTTCGTAATACTCGGGGCGTTTGTAGGCGCTGCGGCGAAGCGTCCCTGACTTTAATAAAATAAAAAAGTCGCATCCTATTACCGCTCCGATCCGCATCGAATCTTCTTTTGTCAGGTTAAATGGAGATTCAGGCTTTGCAGATCCGAAAGCTGCTTCACTTATCGAATCGTCGATCATCCTAACTTTTCCGCGAAAAGAATCTTCGAGCTTTTGAGCAAACGACTGACTCGAAATGACATTATCAGGTGTCAAGAGAGCAACCCGTTGAGCGGCAAGTGTTGCGACGGAAATTAACAGGATGGACAGGGTGTGAAGGGTCGATTTAATACGGCAACAACTGCCACATTCAAAAATCCTTTTTATCCTATCCATCCTGTAAAAATAACTTTCTAAATTTGGTGGTATAGCTCACCGATCTCGTTCTTTAATTCGGCCGGAAAACAGATGCGGTGAATACTGTATCCTTCCTGAAGCCCCCTAACTGCAGGGCTTACAGATGATATTTCGCGGATCTCGGGACGCGAAAATCCATCTTCGACAAAGATCAGGTTTTTCGGGTCGGATGTGTCTTTCGAGTAGAACGAATATGACGCATTTCCAGCCTTGTCCTCGACAAAATAGTAATCCGGGTCAAATCCTGCATTCTCGACGATCTGCCGCGATCCGTCAATAAATTTTGTCCTGTCAGCCTCGGGCATATCGAGGTCAAATGCCTTGAAAAGTCGACGGTCCAGAAAACGTTTTGCAAGGTCTGATAGTATCGGGTCGGCGGCGTGCTGCCAGCGTTTTATGCTAAACATCACGTCGGTATCGTCGAGTTCGAGATGCTCTTTTAGGTTTAGCTTTTCGCCCCCGAGCACCTTTTCCATTGGCGTACCGGCGGCAACCCAAACGTCCCCACCGTCCTTGTAAATCTGCAACGCACGCCGCAGCAGCACTTTCAATATCGCCTCAGCTGATCGCAGTGTCCGGTGAAAATACACCTGCCGATACATATAATATCGAGCTTGTAGATAGTCTTCGACGGCGTAAAGCCCCGGGGCGGAGACGTATAAATGGTCGTCCGCTTCGTTGATCTCGATCGACTTTATTATCCATTCGAGATCGTAAATTCCGTATTTCGCACCGGTCATCAGCGAGTCGCGGAGCAGGTAATCCATGCGGTCAACATCGAGTTGCGACGACACGAGTTGTGCAAGAGCGAGCGGTTTGAAATCGCCTCGAATGATCGAAGCGATGTTACCTGCGAGTGTGGGCGAATACTGCCGTAATAACTTGCCGATCTCGGTCTCTTCGCTCAAAACAGCATCGATCGAAAATTGCTCGTGGTGAAAACCGAGGATCGATTCGATGACGTGAGAAAATGGCCCGTGGCCGATGTCATGAAGCAGAGCGGCGATCCGAACGGCGGTCTGAGCCTCGTCCGGGATGTCATAAGTGAGTCGCAGTTTGGCGATCATACGGCCCGCCAGATGAAACGCCCCGAGGCTGTGCGTGAACCGCGAATGCTCCGCCGCCTGATATGCAAAATACGCGAGCCCGAGCTGTCTGATCCGCCGCAGACGCTGAAATTCGGGAGTATCGATCAGAGACACAACGAGCCGCCCCTCGGCCGAATCGGTGTTTACGCGGATAATATTGTGAACCGAATCGCGGTAAATTCTTTCTGCCAAAACGATCTCCCGGTTAGTTATGGATAGAAGATTAGTTTGAGGGATGAATGAATAATTTTCAAGAGAAGCCGAAGATTAAACGGGTCTAATGCGTTGAATCTTACAAAAAAAAGAGGCCGCCCAAAAAGGACGGCCTCAAACGTTTTCCTATTAGTAAATTAAAATACTAATTTGAATCCAAAACGTACATTGCGTTTTCCCTGAAATGCACTAGGCAGTCCGTAAATAATGTTACGGTTAGCTGGAGCATCGAGGGCGGTAAGTGCAGCAGCACCCTGACCGTTCAGGATAGCATTCTGGAATGCTGTTGCCTGAGCGAAACCAGGAGCATTGTAATTGTATGTCGGGATAACATCGGTTGCTGCGATAGTGCCATTCAACCAGCGTTCGGGATTAAGAGCCGTAACGGTGTGTTGGTTAAACACGTTCGTTACGTTTATATCCCCAACGATCTTGAACTTACTGTCGCGACCGAATTTATAGCCGTGCGACAATCCAAGGTCGGTTTGTGTAAGGACTGGAGTACGTCCCATATCCCCACGTTTTTTCCAAACCACATTGGTACTTTCGATGGCAACTGACGTCGTCTGCGGGGTTCCGCTTTCACCGGTCCAGAAGAAAGAAAGCTCTGTCGAGTTTGCTTTACTTCCACGCCAGTCAAAAGTGTAACCACCGTATGCTTTGACCACATGCGGCCGATCCGTTGCGAGCGGACCGTAATCGTCAGCACCGTAAGCGGTGTAGCCATTTACTGCCCAGTCAAAGAACCGGTTTACACCTGGCGACGAACGGGCTGCAGATGAACCGTCAGCTGAACCGCCGTCAAAGTAATCCGAGTTTGCCAAACCTGCATAGTTACCACGAAGGCGGCTATACGTGTAGTTTGCGCTGAAGTAATAGTTCTTCGAATAGCGTCGGGTAACGGCCATTTCGAATGCATTGTAAAGGCGACGAGCCTTAGCATTCTTGGTTATACCAAAACTTTGACGCTGTTGTAGAGCTACACCTTCACCAGGATTACCGATGGTGTAGTATTCGTTGAGGCCATTATCGATGTATCCGACGTCTTCGATACCGCTAAGAAGACGCTTACGCGTGAAGCGGCCTGAAACGATATAGTTACCATGCAACTCTGTTTCCACTCCGAATGTTAGCTCTTCTTGCTTGAACGGTTTGATGTTTGGATCAACACCTACAAGAGGCACTCCGACGAGAGCTGCGTAAGTTGCTGGCGGCAGATTCGAAGGAATACGGAAGTCAAGCTCTCGCTGACTCAGTCCGCCTGCGGTAGATGGATTTCCGCCGCCGATGTGGTTGGCTCCAAACGTTCCCAATATTCGCGCAGGGGTATAGAAGCTATACGCCTGATTGCTGAACATGATCGGGAAGTAATCAACGAAATATATCGCTCCGCCGAACGACCCGATTGGAAGTTCGAACTTAAAGCGGTCGCTGAAGATGCCATAACTACCGTAAATACGAGTTTTTCCGTTTCCGAAAAGATCGTATGCTGCCCCCAGACGCGGAACAGTCTTTCGTTTCCAAGGGATCGAGATAGGAATAGCTGGATTGCCCCCGCCGGTGTTAAACGCAGGCAGGTTCTCGCTTTCTGCACGGACACCCAAGTTCAATGTCAGACGTTTGATCGTCCATTTATCCTGAATGTAAAGAGCCTGAGTTTTGTTGCTCGACGCTCCGCTTTCACCGTATCTAACCAATTGTCCGTACCCAACGCAGTTTGCAGCTGTCGGATTAACAATGTTGTAGTTGCAGGTGATCGGCTGGCTGAAAGCTGCCGGATCCTGTCCGTAAAATAGAGCGACTCGTCCGGCGGTGTTAACACTCGCAGTTGAGCCTTTGATCGAAGCAAAAAGCTTCGCGTATTCGTAACCACCCTTCAGGACGTGGCTACCGCCTAAATTGAAAATTCCCGTTGCGTCAACACCGTAGGTACGGCGTTTCGAGATCTCATACTGGGCTCCACCATTACCTGTTGGCGATGTGGTGTAACCGCGTCCCGGAGACGGGCACTGAGTGGCACCACTTGTATAAGGTAATGAACTGGATGCTCCGCGGCAAAGGTAATTCGTGTCAAAGAAACCGGCGTAGGATGACGGTTTGCTGTTCTGAAAGCCATTACCAATACGTCCCGACAAGACAATGGCGTTGGTAAGCAAATAAGTGGCTTGCGTTGTGAACTGGTTTGAATTATCACGACCACCCTTTAGACGGTAAAGATCAGGTCCGGTTTGTGTGTAGCCGGTTTGGGTCGGCGTGTTGCCGCCGATGTTGATCGATGAGGCTGCGATGCCGTCATAGATCGCCGGATTCCACAGGAATGAGGTAAAACCACTCAACTTATTGAAGAGCGAGTAGTCTATACGTCCCTGAGCGTATTCATATCTGGTATTTGTGATATAGGTCGCATCGGGGACTGCCGGATTGGGAACGAGTTTCGGCCCGGAGGCATCCGTAAATGGCTGATAATACTTCGCCACGTTGGTTGTACTGAATGTCTGAGGCGAATAGATGCCATAGTACCAAAGGTGATTCTTGACGATGCTACCGCCGAGCGATGCGGTAGGATAAAACTGCAGGTACTGAGCTTTAGGAGATCTGATCGCGTAAAGCCTCTGATAGGATGTTGATCCATACGAATTAGACGTGATGGCATCGTTACCCGGCTGTAGCTTGGATGTAACGAACTGCGTTCCGAACTCACCGTGCATTTGATCGCTGCCTGATTTCGTAATAACCGAGACCACGCCACCGCTGGCACCGCCGTGTTCGGCTTCAAATCCACCGGTTTTTACCTGGATCTCTTTCACAGAGGCCGTCGGAATGTTATTGACACTATCCAGGGTGCCGTAGCGATAGCTTGTGACTTCCTGTCCGTCAATAATAAAGGTGTTCTCTGCTTTACTTGCACCGTCCACCGAAAAACCGCCCGTCAATGACGAGTAGTTAGTACCGGGCGACACTTTCAAGGCCGAGGTGAAACTCTGACCCAACGGCAATTTTTCAATAAGTTCAGAAGTAATGTTGGTCTGAACCTTACTGTTTGTCGAGTCGAGAACGACTCCAAGTGGATCGGTTGCTACGTCAACCGTATTCACCGATTGAGTGATGCCCAATGCAACATCAGCGACAGTCGTTTTTTCAACGCTTACCTGTGTTTCCATGGACGTTTCGGCAAAGCCGCTAATTGCACCGACTGTGACCTTATATCGGCCAGCAGGGACATTGTTAAAGCGGAAAGAGCCGTCGCTGTTTGCGACTGCGGTCTGTTGGTACCCAGCGGTCTGGCCCACTACGGTGACCGAAGCCCCCGGAACCACACCACCTTTCGAGTCCTTGACCGTCCCTTCGATCGTTCCTGTTGTCACCTGGCCAAACGCTATTGCGGTTGTCAGTAAGAATACAGAAAAGACCGATACGATCATTTTTAATGTATTAGTCATTTGATATTTCTCCTTAGAAGATTAATAGAGCCACGCTCTTAAAGACATTAGACCTTTTAATTAAGGAATAATTGTTCAATTAAATAAATAGCAATTTCAGAGCCACGGAGCCGAGACGTGAGTTTTGTGTTCTAAACTGTTGTGGTAATTAGGGTTAGACGGTCTTATGCCCAAGTATTAGGCCGGGCGACATTCAAATTGTGTTTAGCATTTTGGACATTATTCAGATAATTGGATTTTTCATCCGAGAGGACCAATTATTTTGTCTTGCGAAGCTTTACGATCAGGTCTCGTACACCCGCTTTTTCGGTCGCACTCATGTCAGATTTTGCTTTGATATAAAGTTCCAACTCGTCAGCGGCCTCCTGATTTCGTTTCTGCCTGTTATAAACATTAGATAGTTGCCAGTGGACCTCAGGATTAGGGTCAGTAAACAATGATTTTGCTAATAATAACGCCTTTTCGGCTCCGGCCAGATCGTCGTTGTTACGGTAGATCATACCTTGTAACAGGCGAACCGGGCCGCTCTTGGGTTGGAGTATTGCCGCAGCATCAACCGCCTTGATCGCGGCTACCAATTCATTTAGCTTGTAAAATGCAAGCGACAAACTGTAGTAACAATCGGAACATCTTGAGTTTACGTCGATCGCCCTTAACAAATATGGATATCCATCAGCATATTTGCCCTGAATGATATTAGCCTTGCCGAGAGCGGCCAACGCATCAAAGTAATTTGGAAACAGCTTTATCGCTGCTTTGAAGTCATCGCGAGCTTTATCAGGCTTTGACTGAACTTCGTCAACACCGGATCTGTATAACCGCTTGGCATCCTCCGGCACCTCTTGGGCAAAAATCGTTCCGACTATACCTGCGTCGGTCTGCTTAAACTGCCGATCCGGTCGCAGGCGGAAATCGACCATGACTGTATCACTCCGCGAAGACTGATTGTTTATTTCTATCTCCTTTGAGTCTTCTTTTAAATTGGTTCCAAATGGTTTCACCGAAATAACGTATCTACCCTGCCGCATTCCCCTAAACGAAAACCGCCCTTGTCCTGTGGAGCGCTGGCGGGCAATAAGACTGCCATAGTTGTCGTAGAGCTCTACATAAACGTTATCGACACCATTGTTTGTTTCGTCCATGACCCTGCCTTCGATACGGTTCAACCCTATTTGCAAGGTGCCGGTACTCTGGGCAAGCGTGGCAGATGAGCCTGCAAACAAGATCAAAATAAGCGTGACGACCCATGCGGCAAAGTGATTTCGAAACTTCATAAATCCTCCATTATTTGATCGAGCCGAGAATGCTGCCTCATCAGGCATCGCGAATGTAAACTAGGCCAAAGATCGAACCTCTCAATTCATCTCGGTATCTTCAGAGAATAACATATTCACCGTCTTCCTCTTCACTGATCCGCGAACTGGTATCAGGGTAAGAAAAATGCCTACTGTGCAATCTTATCTGTATTTTAGCCTAGCGTATAATACGAATCTCTTTGGGTATAGCTGGAAATTGGCCCAATATTTTTGAGCCGATCTAACAGCTCTGACAGTAAGCTGCAATACAAATATGGGATAAAAATACAAAATAATGGAAAACATCCAGGAAAAGGCTGCTTTGCGAATGATCAAATTATACCATTCATGGGGCTAAACTATGTATTCTCTATAAGTTACCAGTATTCTTGATAATTAAGTCAGGCTTGGCGTAGAAATTGCATAGAATCTGGTGAATATTTGTCACTTTTGGACATTAGTTTTCACAACTATTTTTTTAAGGAGTTAAGAATGAGAAACTTTAAATTTATGATCTCGATGATCTCAATATTTCTCTTGACCGCCGCTATTGCGTTTGGACAGGGAACTTTGGGTTCGATTGAGGGTACGGTCAAGGATCCTAAGGGAGCTATCGTACCGGGCGCCAGCGTCACAGTGAGCGGCGTCAACGTTGGTTTCAGCCAAACGGCTGTTACTGACAGCGAGGGTGTTTACCGTGTGCGTAATGCGCCGGCAGGTACTTACAATGTTACCGTCGCGGCGATCAGCGGCTTTTCCGCATCGTCGGTCAACGGAGTTCAGATCGTTATTGAAAAAACATCGACTGCAGACGTAACTGTCGGTCTTCAGCAGAATGTCAATACGGTTGAGGTCACAACTGACCCGCTCGGTATTGTTATCGATACTTCGGATAGTAAGGTTCAGACGAACATTACATCGAGTTTGATCGAGCAATTGCCTAAGGGGCAGAGCTTTACCTCAGTATTGAGGATCTCACCAGGAACACGTCCCGAAGCAAATTCGGGTGGTTTCCAGGTTGACGGAGCCAGCGGTTCTGAGAATGCATTTATCATTGACGGCCAGGAAGTTACTAACTTTCGTACGGGCGTACTCAATGCGGCTAACAACATCCCGAATGCATTGATCCGCGAAGTTCAGGTCAAGAGCAGCGGTTTCGAAGCTGAGCACGGTGGTGCCAGCGGTGCTGTTATCTCGGTCAGTACGAAAGGCGGAACTAATGACTGGCACGGAGAATTTGGTACTCAGATAGAGACTGCCAAACTTCAGCCGGGCAATAGGTTTGCACCTACTTTCTATCAGCCTGCGGTTGGTACGCAGCTTATTTATGGTATCCGACAGCCGAAAGACCAGTTTAATAACATGTATCCGTCAGCAACGATTGGCGGGCCGGTTATTAAAGATCACCTTTGGTTCATCGGCTCATACTCGCCGCAGATATTTGAAACAACACGTAATACTAACTATTACAAGTCGTTTACAGCTGCGACGGGCACAACATTAATTCAGAGCACAACTTTTCCGCAGACGGACACTTATATCGCAAGAACTAAGTTTGAATATGCTCAAGGCCGTATGGACTTCGCACCGACGAAAAATACCAGCGGTTTTGTCTCGTATCTGTGGAATCCACAAATCATCCGAGGCCTGCTGCCGCTAAGCGCTATCTCGGTCGGCGGAACACCAGCTAACCAGTTTCCTACTGCACCATTTGGACTGCAAGGTCCTGATCTTGCAAGGATCCAGGGTGGTCGCATCAATGCAAACACGCTTACGACTCAGTTCTCATGGACACCGACGAGCAAGTGGTTGTTTAGCGGTCGTTATGGCCACGGCTTCCTAAATGAAAAGGGTGCTAGTGCTTACGCGATCACTAACGTTACTCGTGTTCAGTGTTCAGGACTTTCGTCATCCATTGCATACACCGGCGGTACTGCGGGATGTGCGGCTGGTTTCCAGAATACGACCAATAACAACCTTGCGTTGAGAGATTCTTCGTTTAGAAACACATTCAACGCCGATGCCAGCTATTTCGCTCCTAATTGGGGCGGCAGCCACAGCATCAAGGGTGGTTTTGAGTACGGTAGTGTTAAAAATGATGTTTTCACTGGTTATAAAAATACCGGTATCATCACACTTCGGTACGGTCAAGATTATAACGTTTACGGAATTTCCGGCGTTACGACCTGTGCCGCTACACCAAATTGTATCGGTATTGGCCGCATGCAGCGGTTTAGTGAGTTTGGAGTTGCTTCCAACCGCTATATCGCTCTTTACGGTCAGGACAAATGGCAGGTCAACAACCGCCTCACGCTCAATCTGGGTGTCCGGGCGGAAAAGGAAAACCTTCCTGCGTTTAATACCGGTACCGGTGCAGGCGGATTTCCTATCGACATCCCATTTGGACGTAAGATCGCTCCGCGTCTAGGCGGTTCGTATGATATGTTTGGAAATGGAAAGAGCAGACTCTTTGTGAGTTATGGCTGGTTCTATGACCGTCTCAAATTCTACGTTCCCCGCGGCCTTTTCGGAGGTAACTTCTTCCGACGTGATTATTTCCCGATCTTGTCAACTAATCCAAACTACACTTACTACACGCTCGCACGTATCATCGGTAACTTTACCGATCCGATCGGCGGCGGTAACCCGTCTCTAGCAGGTGGCTTGAGTATCTTCCAGGGTGATTTCCGTATCCCTGCTAACCTTACAGCAGCACAATTTACTGCTTTAGGGTTGCCTGTTGGTGGAACCGATAAGAACATCAAGCCGTTTCGGCAAGATGAGATCACTGTCGGATGGGAAGGTGAACTTTCGTCACAATACATCATGAATGCACGCTATACCCACAAGAATGTGCATGAAGCAATCGAAGATCAAGCAAGTCTTGGCCTCTTCGAAGCCGAAGCTTATGTGGTCGGAAACGTCGGCAAAGGGTTGGCTTTCGATCTTCGTAAAGCTGCCGGTGTCTCAAAACAGACAACAGCACAACGTGTTTATGATGCAATGGAATTGGGTATTACAAAACGATTCTCAAACCATTATTTCTTCAGTGCTAACTATACGTTCAGCAGACTGTTCGGCAACTATTCGGGACTTGCAAGTTCTGATGAGGGTGGTCGAGTCTCACCGGGCGGAAACCGATTCTTCGATTATGCGGTGAACGGTTATAGTGCTACGGGTGTTCCGGACAACGGCCGCTTGGCGACCGACCGTCCGCATGTATTTAAGGCCTATGGCGGCTACACATTTGATTGGCGTGGAAGCAAGACGAACTCTTCGGAAGTCTCGTTCTTTACCACCGCAATGTCCGGCACACCTGTGACGACATTCGTTGGTATCATGGCCACATCAGTACCGCTTTCTGTTCGCGGAGATCTAGGTAGAACACCTATGTACGCTGCAACGGATATGTCTTTCTCACATTCGTACAGGTTCGGACGCGACGGCAAGTTCAGAGTCGTAGGTGATCTCAACATTCTCAATATATTCAATGAGAATAGGGTGACATCGCTCGATTCGAGCAGGTGGATCAATGTGACCGGACTTTCAGGTGCGGATATTGATCCGACTTACAACGCGGCTACTCAGACACCTATTGCTGTCTTGAACAAAGTGTTGGCAGGTCAGATCGGGGCTCAGCTTACGGGATTAGACAACATCGTCGGAAATAGAAATCCGCTGTATGGTAAAGCTAATGGCTACCAAGCTGCACGAAATGTCCGCTTTGGATTTAGATTCATATTCTAACTTAGGTTAATTTATCTAACCCTTTGGGGCCTGCTTTTCAGCAGACCCCAAAGGGTTAG
>JBKJRA010000306.1:0-5769 GCA_046594975.1 Pyrinomonadaceae bacterium
GTTGATTTTGAGCAGCCGTAACTTGAGTCTGCGTGGACTGCACATCTGACTGCGCCGTTTGCAGTGCCGCCATTTGGGCATCTGTATTCGATTGGAGTTGGTTTGGGTCAAGCCTAACGAGCGGCTGGCCCTTAACTACCTGATCGCCCTCTTTGACGTAGATCTCTTAATACGGCCCTGAACCTCACTTGTGAGATTCATAAACTGGATCGGTCTGACCTCGCCTGAAGACGTCACGGTCGAACGCAACTCTTTTCGTGTCTCGACCTTAACTACTGTAACCTCAGGTGTGTCGGTGCGTGTCGCAAATATTGTGGCTACAATAACTATTAGTATCAAAACCGCCGCAGCGGCCCCTATAATGATTTTAGTTTTACGGCTCAATGCCATAGCTTTTAAGTCCCTCTCAACGAAAATTTTTTCTTTTCAGAGTATATCGAAACGATTACTGTCTTGCTTGTATCAAGCGGGTATTACGACAGATTTTTTTGCTTAGTTTCAAAAAAGTGACCCCGCATCGCATCTGCGGAACACAAGATGAACATTTGACGTAAATATACAGTAGAATTACGATTTACGATGATACATTTATAGAGTTAAAATGTTATTTTATTTTGATATGCACTCAGCATCTAAAAAGTGAACTGCAAATATAATGACCAAATGTCCAATATGCCAAACCGCTAATCAGGATACGTCGCGTTTTTGTGACGAATGCGGCAGCAGACTTGCCGCAGCGATGCCTCCGCCTGTGGTTTCGGAGCCGCCTGCATACGTTCCGCCATCATCTGCCGCGTCTGTGCCGCGTCCTGTTAGCGCAACGTCGATTGATATACCATCTGCAGTTTTTGCATTCGAAGATTCAGATAAAGTGCCCGAGCAGGTCGAAAGCAATCACGGTAATGCTCATGCCGTGCTCATGATCGAACGCGGCGATTCGCCAGGCACAGAATTTCGACTTCTTAACGACGAATCGACAATCGGCCGCTGGGATGCCGATAACGGTGTTTTTCCTGATGTTGATCTAGATGCTTTTGATTCTGATGCTAAGGTATCGCGTCGCCACGCAAGGATTCGGCGGGCAAATGGAGCTTATTATATAGAGGACCTCGGCTCGACCAATGGTACTTATGTTAACCGTGGACGACGATTGTTGCCGGGTAACACCGAAATTTTAAAAGACGGGGACGAGGTCATCGTGGGAAAAACTTTTCTAAGATTTCAAATAACGCATTAAACGGATTATATACTTCCTAAAAACTACCATGACCGTGTGTCACGAATGCGGTGCTGAAGCCGCTGAAAATGAATTGGTTTGTCCGCAATGCGAAGCCTCGCTATCGGCTTTAGTGATCGGCGGCGATGGCGAGGTTTCGGTTCAGGACGCTCAGCCGTCTCTCGAATTCAAACCTGATGAAACTGCATCGGACGCAGCAAATACAGTTGTCGGGTCGCGCGTTGTTCCCGCTACAAAAGAAACGTCTGCGTTCCCATTGCCTGTCAATGACTCCGAAGAAGAAAAAAATGCTACAAACGACGGCAGGGATTCGTCCGTTACCACGGGTGACGATATTTCCACCGCTAAAGGCGATACAACTCACGCAACCGAGTCAGACACCGGTGGTAAGCGTGCTGGGTTAAAAACTTTGGCCGAAGGAACCGTTCTCAATTCACGTTACGAGATTGTCCGCAAAATAGGCGGCGGCGGTATGGGAGCCGTGTATATTGCTCTCGATAAAAACCTCGGCGGCGTAGAACGCGCCGTCAAAGAGATGGTCCAGTCGAGCATTGAAGAAGAGCAGCAGCAAAAGGCTATCCAGGATTTCAAACGGGAATCGATGATCCTTTCGACACTCGATCATCCGTCCATACCTACCATTTACGATTATTTCTTTGATGAGAATGAGGGACGATTTTACCTCGTAATGAAATATATCTCGGGCGGCGACCTCGCAGTCAAATTACGTTCAGCACCCGGTGGACGCATCGATGAACGAACAGTTACCGAATGGGCAGTACAAGTCACGGATGTGCTAGCGTATCTTCACGGTCTTCCCGCAACCATTGTTTATCGCGATTTAAAACCTTCCAATTTGATGATCGACGGTTCCACCGGCCGAATAATGCTTATAGATTTTGGTATCGCACGTTCGATCAATCAACAGCAAGAAAAAGGTGTCACTGCCGTAGGCACTATGGGTTACGCTCCCCCAGAGCTCTTCAGCGGCAATGTCGAACCGCGTTCGGACATTTACAGTCTCGGTTCTACTATGTTTCACTTGATGACCGGAGCTGATCCGCAAAATAACCCTTTATTGATCTTTGATTTTCAAAAAAATCCGCGTCCGCGTCAGATCAATCCGCAACTATCTGACCAGATGGAGCAAATATTGATGCATGCCGTCGAATACAATGCTGATGCTCGTTTTTCAAGCTCTGCTGAGATGCGTCAGGTTTTGTCAGACCATCTCGAAAATTTAAAACGCGGCACCATTACTTATGGCGTAAGTGAGATTCCAGCAGTGGTCAGTCTTACAAATCAAAGCGTTTTTTGTGGCTTTTGCGGTCAACGTATTGTAGCGTCAGATATGTTCTGTGCATTCTGCGGTTCCAAACAGCCACTCGCACAACATGGCGTCCACTCAGAGATATATTCGCATTCGACTTCAACCGCAAAACTGGTTATCGATGGAACAAGCGAACTCGACGCACCCATATTTTCACTGGAAAAGAACGAAAACCTTGTCGGACGACGAGATCCGCAAACGAATATATTTCCTGAGGTCGATCTGTCAAAATACGACCCTCAGACCAAAATTTCACGCCGCCACGCACGCATCTGGAACGACGGTGGTAGCTTTCTTGTCGAAGACCTCGGCTCATCAAACGGCACGATTTTGCTGGCAGGCATGGGAGATTCACTCCGCTTACAGCCACATTCTCCGCACGCTCTCGCCAGTGGAGATAGGTTACGGCTCGGCGATACAACGCTACATTTTTTAGTTGGTTAGGTACGAATTTTTTAATATGTCATCATCCGCTCAAGCAGTTGCATTCGCAGGACCATCAGGCACAGAAAAGATTGTCGGCTTTTCGCCAGAAGACCTTAAGGCTCCATTCTTCCTACGGTGTGCCGCATTGTTTATCGATTATATGGTGCTTCTCACTGTGCCGCTAACGTGGCTTATGTGGGGCAAAACATTGGGTGAACCATCGACAACCAATGGTCTCGGCACTACCGTTTGGCTGTTCGGCGTGATTCTGTGGGTAGTTAATTTTTTACTACTTCCTTTATTGTTTGGTAAAACGATCGGTAAGATGTTGACTGGCCTTACCATATTGAATATGGACGGCACTGGGGTAGGGCTCTTCGGCATTATTCGACGAAATATTTTAGGATTTTTATTGACGGGAATGACCCTTGGTTTTGGGTTTTTGATGTCAGCAATAAATTCGAGTGGCCGTTCGCTGCATGATTTTGTCGCCGGGACAATCGTGGTTCGCGGACGTAAAAAGCATTTGTAAAAACTATGCCTCACCTTTTAGTAACACATCCAAACGGGGCGTCCGACCAGGTTATACTTGCGAGGCTCCGCACCACCATCGGACGCTCGGCTCGCAGTGATGTATGTATCCCCGATGCATTTGCGTCGCGTCTTCATGCCGAAGTTCGTCAAGAGGGTGATTCCTTCTGGATCTCCGATCTAGGATCAGCAAACGGCACCAAATTCAACGGTGTCCCTCTTACAATCCCGATGCCGCTTTATTCTGGCGGCGAGATACAGATCGGCGAGACAAAGATTCTATTCGATGATGATGGGCGTCCAAAGCAGAACTTTAGTTCAACGCTCATTGCAGATGCTACCGAGGCCCTAGACCCGTCAAAGACCATTTCTCTGATGGGTCGTAAAAATCCGACCGCCGACATTATTGAGTCGACAGGATCAAGCCGGACAGATTTGCTCGGCCTTATCAGTAAGGTTGGTGTCGCTTTACTCTCATCCAGTGGCCTTGATGAGACTCTTAATCAAGTTGCCTCACTCGTTTTCGAAGCTGTCCCCGCTGAGCGAGTCGTTATTATGCTTCGCGACGAAAAGGCTAAAGACGGGATGGAGATCAAAGTCGCTCGTGTTCGCGGCCAAGAGGAGACGATCGCGGAGGTTCGCATCAGCCGAGCAATCATGAACGAGGTCCTCGAAAATGGCAAATCCGTCCTTACGTCGGACGCCCAACAAGATCCGCGTTTTGCCAGCCAGACATTGGTTTTACAGGGAATTCGCTCAGTTCTTGCCGTGCCTTTGAGCGTTGACGAACGACATGTTTTTGGTATCATCTATGCGGATTCACCGACTTACGAATCAACGTTTACCAGCGAGCATCTCGACATCCTAACAACACTCGCATCGGTGGCTTCGATTCGTGTCGAAAACGCCAGCCTGCTTGACGAACGCATAAACCGCGAGCGTATGGAGAGGGAACTTGAGCTCGCCACCGAGATCCAACAGCGATTTCAGCCGTCGGGTCCGCCAGCTGTCGAAGGGTATGAATTCCAGGGCATCTCGTTCTCATGCTATGAGATCGGCGGAGACTATTATGATTTTATCGAGCGTCACGACGGTAAAATGCTTGTCGCTCTCGGCGATGTTTCGGGCAAAGGAACGTCCGCTTCGCTGCTGATGTCTAGCCTTCACGCGGCTGTTCACGGACAAGTCGCCGCAAAGACGCCGCTTGATCAGCTCGTCACATCAGTTAATAAATACCTTGCCGAAAACACCCCGGCGAACCGCTTCATTACGCTTTTCGTCGCTGAGCTAGAACCCGCTACCGGACAATTGACATTCATCAACGCCGGACACAATCCACCACTCATAGGACGTGCTAATGGCACGGTTGAACTACTTGCCGCCGGCGGCTTGCCGCTCGGTCTGATGGATTTTGCCGAGTACGATGTCGGCCATGCTCAACTAGATAAAGGCGACGTGCTGTTTATATATAGCGATGGCGTCTCAGAAGCAAATAACCTTAACGAAGACGAATTCGGCATGGATCGGCTCACCGAGGTGATAAAGGGCAACGTCGGACGTTCTGCGTCGGGCATCCGCGACAAGGTCGAATCTGCGCTGTCAGAATTCACCGGAACCGCCGCTCCAAACGATGATATTACGCTGGTTATCGTCAAACGTGTCTAAACCAAAACGATATGAAAGTATGTCCGACCTGCGATTCGACCTTTACTGACGACACCCTAAGTTACTGTCTGCACGACGGCACCCAACTTATTTCCGGTGAGAGTCAACCCACCGTTGTCATCGAGCGTCCAGTGACCACTGTCCCGATCGTACCCGCTACCGAAAAGAAGAATATGGGACTTCTGATCGGGCTGATCGTTGTTTTAGTGATCTTTATTATCGTCATCATGGGCGGAGCGTTCTTGTTCTTGTATAACCGCAAGCCCGATACAGCTAGCGCAAATAAACCGTCTCTGGTTAACGCATCACCGATGCCAAAGGCCGCTACGCCAAAAGCCAGTCCTTCGGCAACTCCTGCATCGTCGCCTTCACCAGCGACCGATTCCGGTAAAACTGACGAAAAGACTGAAACATCGGACGAGGTGACACCGATCTCGTGGACGACAGCTGGCTCTACATTCAAAACGGATATCGGTCAGATATATAAGTTTGAATGCCCCGATAACGGCACTCCCTCAGCGATTTGGGGTAGCGATATTTATGCCGCAGATTCGTCAGTTTGCACGGCCGCCGTTCACGC
>JBKJRA010000007.1:0-9160 GCA_046594975.1 Pyrinomonadaceae bacterium
CGAGCTAACGAACGCGGTAAAAATTCCTTACGAAGACATACCGGGATTTGCACGTTCGACGGTCGAGGGCCATGCAGGTCAGCTTGTGATTGGCGAGATTGGCGGCACAACCGTTGCCGTGCAGCAGGGCAGATTTCATTATTACGAGGGCTACGACATGGAGCAGGTGATGCTGCCCGTGCGGACATTTGGGCTGCTCGGCATCAAGAATCTGATCCTGACAAATGCGGCCGGAAGCCTCAATTCGGATATGACACCCGGGACTTTGATGCTCATTTCCGATCATCTCAACTGCATGGGCGAAAACCCTCTGCGAGGGTTGAACGACAAACGATTTGGCCCTCGGTTTCCCGATATGACAGAGGTTTACGACCGCGAGTTTCAAAAGATCGCTGAGGCCGAGGCTAATGCCATCACGCACGAGCGATATGAAAAAGGTGTTGACGAAAAACCGGTTGATTTTCTGGGTCGCGGTATCTATTGCGGTCTCTCCGGCCCGACTTATGAGACACCGGCTGAGGTTCGCATGTACCGTCTGCTCGGAGCCGACGCAGTCGGGATGTCCACAGTACCTGAGGCTATTGCCGCACGGCACCAAGGCACTCGCGTATTAGGTATCTCGTGCATCACAAACCTCGCCGCGGGCATGAGCGGTGAGGCGATCAATCATGAAGAAGTGATGGAAACCGGGGCCAAAGTTGCGGAAATATTCAAAGAATTGCTGCGGCGTATAATTATCAAAATAAATTAAAACAGGATAGACAGGATGTACAAGATAGAAAATTGGAGATCAAAAGTTCTTTCTTTATCCTGTAGTTCCTGTCTATCCTGTTAGAATCAACTTTATGATAATTGGAATTTGCGGTGGAACAGGTTCGGGAAAAACTACGATCGCGAGAGCTATTGTCGAGGCGGTCGGCGAGAAAAAAGTAGTTCTCGTCGAGCAAGATTCGTACTACCGAAACCTCGCCGACATGCCGCTTGACGAACGCCATCAGGCAAATTTTGATCACCCGGATTCGCTCGATAGCGATATGCTCGTCAACCACATACTGCGTCTAAAACAGGGTTTGCAGGTCGAGATGCCGCTGTATGATTTTAAAACTCATACCCGCAGTGACAAGATCGAGGTCATCGAGCCTCGTCCTGTAGTCATCGTCGAAGGCATTTTAATATTTTCAGAATCACGTGTGCTCGACCTGCTTGATGTAAGAATTTTTGTGGACACACCGGACGATATTCGCCTAATACGGCGGCTAAAACGCGATTTTACCGAACGCGGACGCACTTATGAGCGGACGATGGAGCAATACGAGCGGACGATCCGCCCGATGCATTTTGAATTTGTCGAGCCGTCAAAACGCCACGCCGATATCATTATCCCCGAAGGTGGGCAGACGGGCGTGAGCGTCGAATTTTTATGCGGGCTCGTCCGCGAAAAACTAAATCAGGAAACAAAGCAGCTAATTAATTGATGGATCACTCAGAACAAAAACTGGTAAAAGCGGCGACCGCCGTGCGTGAGCGAGCCTTTGCTCCATATTCTAATTTTAAGGTAGGAGCAGCTGTAGAAACGGAAAACGGCGACATATACACAGGCTGCAACGTCGAATCGGCGAGTTACGGCCTGACGGTATGCGCCGAGCGGGTCGCGATCTGGAAAGGCATCTCTCGCGGAGTAACTAAATTTGGACGCATCGCTGTCGTGGTCGATACTGAAGAATTAACGCCTCCATGTGGTGTCTGCCGACAAATCATCTGGGAATTTTGCGGCGATGTGCCTGTGATCCTCGCAAACCTCAATGGCAAAACCGAAACCGTCCAGATGGCGGACCTGCTGCCGCGGGCGTTTGACTCCAAATTCTTAAAATAAAAGAGCGTTGAAGGCACGACAAGGTGATTTCATAGATGACCCCGAAGTTTATAACACGCCTATTAAAAGCCTAAAGTGTGCCCGCCGATATGTTCGGTGCCGGTCCTAACTCTTTTAGAAATGCAGAGTGAACGAGCCCGTCACACGCCGAGGGGACATCAAATAATATTGCGCGTCGCCGAGTTCGCTCTCGGCCACCGGGTCACGGCGGTTGCCCACATTGGAGGCGTCTATACGCAAATCCCATTTCGGCGTTCGATAGCCTGCGCTGAGGTTGAAGGTGGTAAAGCCACCAACCGGCGCGGTGTTGCGCTTGTTCAGGAAGCGCCCCCCGGTGTAATACACATTGACGCCTCCCGTAAACCCGCGCTCAGGAGCATAAAAGATGCCGAACGCCGCAAGATTGTGGGCAGACATTTCCAGCCGCTTTCCGGCAAGCTGCGTAGGCACGCCGCCGAAAAACTGCACGAAATCAGTAAACCTCGAGTCGTGGTAGCTGTAGGTTGCCTTGGCCACAACGTTATGGGTCGTGAATACGGAAACGCCGGATTCAAATCCCTTGAAACGCGAGGATCCGGCATTGACGAGGGCGGGCAATCCGTTGACCTCGACCGGTGTGACCAGATTCTTGAAGTCCATCAAAAATCCGGAGGCTTCCACCTCCACGCGGCGGTCAAATAAGCGAGCCTTCATCCCACCTTCGACGCTGCGAGCGGTTTCCGGCTCCAGGATGAGGCGGTTGTTGAAAGTCTCTATGCCGAAATCAATGGCCGCGGGTTTGAACGTGTCGCGGTAGTTCGCATAAAGGTTGACGGAATCCTGGTTCTTTTGCCAAGCAGTGAAGATTAATCCGAGACTGCCGCCAGGCCTCGTGGTCGTCCGCCGGTCCGAATCGCTGGTGCCTGCGCCGGGGTCGTCGTGTTTCTGGGTCTCACGGGTGACGTTTAAGCGGATGCCGGCGTCAATGCGCAGACGATCCAAGGGTCGCCATTCGACTCCAGTATAGAGGCCGAAGAAATTGCGGGTGTCGTTGGTGGTTACATCGAGGTGCGAGGGCACCGCGACTGAAACCGGAGTCACGCCGTAGAGCGGCACGGTGTATTCAAAATCCGCGCCCTGTGAATTGCCGGTGCCGTGCAAATAGTCGCCACCGACCAAAAGCGTCACTGAGGGCGCAACTTTCCACGAACCATGAGTGTCGGCATAGACGTCGGTGAGGCGAAGGTCCTGGCGAAACCCGCGCGCATTGTCGGTCACTGCGGTGAGGTCTGTGAGAAATCCGCGCAGTCTGCTCTGGCGGCTATGCGAGAAAGACACAGTGCTCGACCAGGTTCCCGAGCCTACGCTGCGGTCAAAACCAAATGCACCGGTAAAGCGGTGGTCATTTAGGAACGAACCTTTAGGATTATTATTGGCATCGACAGGAACCAATGGAGTCAAAGTCTTTCCAACGCGGACGCGCGGGCTGGCAGGGTCTTGGTCCAGCCAGTTAGCGTCGAAATTGAACCACTGGCGATCCGCTCCGTTGCCCTTATGGCCTATCCGCCACAGCGCATGCCCGCGGCGAAAGCTCGTGCGGTCATCACGAAATCCCTCGCGCTCCCCGTCCAGAGAAAGGCGCGAGAACCATTTGTCCGTAAGCGGAATGGGAATCGCAAGATGGCCGCCGAATGTGCCGTAATTTCCCCCATGAAACGTCAACGATCTGTCTTTTGAATCGGTATCCTTGTGCACAACATGGATAACGCCGACAAACGAAGTGGCTCCATAGGTTATCGGAGCAGGGCCGCGCATCACTTCAATGCGTTCGATATCATTCAAGTCGAGCGTCGTTAGGGCAGGATTGAACGCGCCGCCCGACGGCACTCCGTCCACCACGAGGAGGAACGCGTCAAGCTCTTTCAGTCCCCAAAAGTCCGGCACCGCGCTGGCTGGGCCGGCATCTCCGCCGGGAGCGACCTCCACGCCAGTGGCAAAGGTAAGCGCGGTGCGCAAATCGTGGTAGCCCCGTTTTCGCAAGTCGTCGCCGTCGAAGACTTCGACCGCGGTGGGGACACCCTGCGGGTCTTCAGGCAAGCGTGTGGCTACTACTTCCACGCGTTCATGGATCACTGGCAACTGTGGCGTCGGGGAAGGACTCGGCGTCGGCGCGGACGAGGCCTGTGCACTGGCAGATGAGACTGCAAAGCTGAGAAGAAGCAAAATTCGTTTGGTCATAATTAACCAAAGTATTTGAATTGTGCAACTACTACCAGCACTCGTAGTCTTTTGAGGGAGATAATTACGGAATTTACTATTGCAGAGCGGCCAGAAGAGTCTCTGACATCGAATGAACAGCGGAAAGCAGGTCATTGTTAAATGCAAGCGTCACCATCGCGGCCAACGCGAAGGTGGGAACCAGCCATAATGCACGGGCCAACACGCCGGCACGATCACTGATGTCCCCATCCGCGATCTGAAGCAGGCCGTCAACGCGGGTTGCGAGCGAGCAGTCATCAGGTTCGATCAGGTACGCCGCCATCGGCATATCCCAAACCTTTTTTTCAGGCGTGATACGCCCGATCTTAACCAGGGCTGATGCCAAGTTTAGTGCGGAACCACCACCGCCATGTGTAGCTGCATATTCATCAGCTGCGGATTCGGCGGATTCGAGCCATACGCGATCAAGGCTCTTACCGAGCGGAAAGACCAGTAGATCGGCACAGATCCGCATTGCGATTCGTTTGAGGTTATCACGCGAATAGATATGGCCGGCCTCGTGGGAAATAGCCGCGGTCAGTTCGGCTTCGTCGAGTTCGGCTAAGACTTGTTCCGCCACAAATATCTTTGGCCGGATAACACCGACGACAGCAATAACCGGAAACTGATGCTTGAGCTTATAAGCCGGAAACGACACCCCGCCAACTGTAAAAGGTTCCGAACTTCGCATCCAGCCAGAAATAAGTCGTCTCGTTCTCCACCAACTAGCGAAGATGCGAACTGCTGCAGCTATCATCCCAAAGGTAGTTATTCCCACGATCGCTGTCAGCTTGTAACCCACGCTCTCGTTGGGCGCGGCAGGCTCAAATAATAGATACGACGGCAGGATAAATGCTGCGATAAAAATAAGAGCCGCCGTCAGCGGCAGGAGGCGTAGAGTAAATATTAGATTTGATCGGGTCTCACCGCTCAAGTGTGCCGCACGCCCGGAAATGGCTCGCCACAATAATGTCGATACCAAAGACGCTGCCAGGTTGACGGCGTATAGGTATGCGAAAAGCAATGAAATTCCGATCAGGAAATACATCTTACTTCTGTTTTAGCTCCGCTTTTTTTGCTTTGATGAGCCGTTCGAGCTCGTCTAGTAATTCGCGGTCCTTATCGCTTACCGCGTCAACTATACAGGCAAGGACAGGTTCGACGTTTCTGGTTGCCCCGTCGATCAAGCCGGTTATCACGTCGCCGGCAAGTCCAATATGCAGCTGTTCCCGCGACATTTTCGCTGTATAAAAGAATGCCCTGCCGTCTTTTCGGCGGTTAAGGTAACCCTTTTTATACAAACGGTCGAGGGTTGTCATCACTGTCGTGTAGGCGTTGGTATCGCCAAGTGCAGCGACCACGTCGCGAACATTAACTTCTTTTTGACGCCAGACCTCTTCAAGAGTCTTGCGTTCGAGCGTGCCGAGAGACGCAACCACCGCTTCACGCGGGGGGCGAAAACCTCGGATAGTAAATTTAGGAAAAGGCATATTGGTAATAATAAGTCGTTTTAGAAATGAGTCAACCATTATTGCACAGATTGTCGGCGACATATTGCAAAATCTGATAGAAAAATGTAACTTCAGCTATGGATAAGCTGAAGTATTTCACCGCATTTTTACTCCTTTTTACCTTTTCAATTCCAACAATTGCACAACGTGTGCCGCATACGGACAAGTATGTCGCGCAATGGACGTGTGATCTGCTGATCGTCGGCGGGACTGTGGTTACGATGGACAAGGACCGCCGCGTGATCGAAGACGGAGCCGTCGCGATCAAGGACGGCAAGGTCGCGATGGTCGGTCAGCGAGGTGCCGTTACATATCATTTGACCGCTAAGAAGACGATCAACGCCGCCGGCAAGGTCATAATTCCCGGCCTCATCAATACTCACACACACGCCGCTATGTCGCTGTTTCGCGGCATTTCGGACGATCTCGACCTGCAGGACTGGCTGACGAAATTCATCTTCCCAGCAGAGGCTAAGAATGTTGACGAGCAGTTCGTTCGAGCGGGCACGCGGCTGGGGCTTGCGGAGATGATACGCGGCGGGACGACGACGTATTGCGACATGTATTATTTCGAAGACGCTGTCGCTGACGAGACGAAAAAGGCGGGTGTTCGCGGTGTGCTCGGCGAGACGATCATTGATTTCCCAGTCGCTGACAACAAGACCAACGCCGAGATGATGGCATATGTCGAAAAATACATTAAAAAATGGCAGAGCGATCCGCTGATCGTTCCGGCGATGGCACCGCACGCGCCCTATACGGTTTCGACCGAGCATCTCAAAGCGATACGTGCATTGTCCGACAAGCTCAACGCTGCCGTTGTGATCCACGTCGCTGAAACAAAAAAAGAACGCGACGACATCCAAAAGCAATACGGCAAAACACCTGTCGATTATCTCGACAGCATTGGCTTTTTGAACAATCGGACGATTGCAGCACACACCGTCTGGATCACCGACGAAGAGATCAACATCCTAAAGATGCGCGGTGTCGGTTCGGCACATAATCCGCAGTCGAATATGAAACTCGCATCTGGTGTCGCACCTGTTCCGGCGATGCTCGCAGCGGATGTCTCGGTCGGTTTGGGAACTGACGGAGCCGCGTCGAACAATGATCTCAACATGTGGGAAGAGATGGACACCGCCGCAAAGCTGCACAAACTCACGTCCAACGACCCTAAGACCTTGCCCGCCGAACAAGCGTTTGAGATGGCGACGATCCGCGGGGCTCGTGCCTTGCATCTCGACGCTATAACCGGTTCGCTGGAATTCGGAAAGCGTGCCGACATCGCGATCGTCGATCTCGACAGCCTAAATCAGGTGCCGTATTTCAACATCTATTCGGCCCTCGTTTACTCGACCAAAGCAACAGATGTTCGCACCGTTATCATCAATGGCCGCATCGTGATGCTCGACCGTCGGTTGCTCACATTAAATGAAAATGCTATAAAAGTAGTTGCAAACTCATACCGCGACAAGATCATCAAAAGTTTGAAGAATTGATTTTGCGGGCCCTCACAACAGGCTCGAAAGTTTGCATTTGAAACGCGGTTATTCGATTGGACGGGTCGCTTGAGTGAGCCTGCAGGAGAGGTAGTTCGCTTGACCTTTACGGAAAATTTAAGTCAATAGGAGGACTGAAAATGCCGTTAAATGTCAGAAGGTTTTATACTTCGGTTTTACTGGTTTTCGTTAGTTTTGTTCTGGTCTCCCAAGCCCAAACGGTTGATTCAACGCCCGCAGCGCCTGTACAGGCGCCCACCTCGGGTGATGTAATGCGAGATCGTATCTCAAAGGCAAAAGCCTTTATCGTCGTCCGCAATTACAACGCCGCGATCTACGAATTAGAGAATATCCGTAAAGAGTCCGGCGATGTCGCTGTCCTATCTGTAGTCAATGTTCTGCTTATGAACAGCTACCTCGAGCAGGGCGATTTCAAACGAGCGCAGGATATGCTCGGTCAATTTTATAACGAGCAGAAAACCACAAAAGCGAACGCTGCGGCATCCTATGCGGCCGTCGCGGCTCAGATCATCAAGGGTGCTCGCTCGCGTGCCGAACGCTACCGGGCTCTCGGCCTAAGTGTCTCGGATCGCACACTGCCGCTTGAGGCACTCAACGATCTCGAGAAAATGCGTGAGACGCTCGAACTCGTCATTACGCAAACAAAAGATATCGGCAAAGCCCCGGCAAAGACCGCTGACGCAATGGGGCTTTTAGAGGAAGCAGTAACGTCCCGCACGATGATCGCTCGCGACGATTACGACGCTCGGCACTGGAAAGAAGAGGTCGCCGACACACGCGAAGAGATGGCAAGCTTACGCAGCGTCATCCAAAACGCCGTCAACGAGCCGCCCGCTGATACTAATTCTAATCAAGTCGCCGTTAATATAATCCCCGCTCCTGTCACATCTCAGCCCGTTGCCGACAACAAGACGATACGCGACCGCGAGGTAAAACAATCCGACACCAACATCCCTAAGAACGACACTCCTGTTTACATTCCGTCAGCTTCGGCAACTGTTAAAGAAGACCCTAAACCTGCTGAACCTAAGACCGAAGCAGCCAGCGGCGACACTATCGAGGTCGGTGGTCAGTAAAAGGACTACGCCACAAAACAGCCGCCGCCCGTTTACCCGACTGTCGCCAAAACAATGCGTGCAACCGGCATCGTCAAGGTCGAAGTGACGGTCAATGAATCAGGCGACGTAGCTGATATTCATACCGCCAGCGGCCCGACACTATTGCAGGCTGCGGCAAAAGACGCGGTCAGGAAGTGGAAGTTCAAACCTTTCGTCCGCGACGGCCAACCGGTCAAGGCAAATGGTTTTGTGAGTTTTAACTTTTCGCTATAGGCGTCGGCTTAATTTGTTCTTTTCAATGGCGGCAACCTTTCAGCGAGGTTTGCCGCCTAATTAGTTTGTGAAGACAACACTTAATTATGTGATCAAGTTGGACGATGGAAGATTTCCATCGGCAGATGGAGAAAGTGCATCTTTCGATGGAAAAACTCCATCAATTGATGTACGACTTGCATCAATTGATGAATTAGATCCATCTAACGATGGAATATTTATATCAAAAGATAGATAAATGTTATGCGTCGATGTATTTAACCCATCGATCGATGAAGTATGTTCATCAGTTGATGGACAAACTCCACTAACCGATGGAAAAAGTCCATCAAACCAATCTTGAGGTTCGTTGGCAGCCAAAACACTAACTTTATGCTCTTAAGATGCTTATTTATACTGGGTTTCTCAGCAATCGCGGTATTTTCGCAAACACCGCCTATCGGCCCCGGCGTTTCGCATGATCTGGCGATCTGGCGGGCGGCGCAATATTCGGATGTGCGGTATAAGCTCAACCTGACGCTTGAAAAAATGTCGCCGGTGCTGAAAGGGACTATGGAGATACGCCTGCAGTATGCCGCCGTCGCTTGCGCAGAGCCTGATTGCCCGCCAATGTATATCGTGCTTGACTGGCGAAAGATCGCGGGACATGAGAAAGACTCGACTATCTCAAACGTTACGATCAAC
>JBKJRA010000081.1:0-4106 GCA_046594975.1 Pyrinomonadaceae bacterium
TTATTAAAATCCATTCGCCCGATAGATCTGAGACATGAGACGAGAGACCGGAGAGCGGATATTTGGCTTCCGAGACAGCTCCCGTCTCTTGTCTCTTGTCTCTTGTCTTCAGCAGAGAAAGGGCTTGCCGGACTATGTTCTCAACATCCTCAAGCTTCCCTGTTCCAACCGTCTTACACGCTAATTCCCCCGCGACCGGCTCTACAAAATGCACGCCATCTTTTTTCAGCTGTTCGACGTTTCGCTGCGTGGCGGGCCGCTCCCACATCGTAGTGTTCATCGCCGGAGCGACCATCACCGGAGCCGTCGTCGCTAAATATGTCGAAGACAGAAAATCGTCAGCTACGCCGTTAACAAATTTGGCGATAATATTCGCAGTCGCAGGGACGATCAGTAGCAGGTCGATATTTTGCGAAAAATTGATATGAGCTATCGGGTCGGGATTTGCCGGATCGTAATCGTCAACTATCACATGCTGGTCTGTCAGGGCACGAAATGTCAGCGGCCGGACAAACTCCGTCGCATGCCGCGTCATCGCCACCGCAACGTCGCATCCAGACTTTTGCAGCAACCGCAGTACCTCGACAGCCTTATAAGCCGCGATCCCGCCCGTCACGCCCAGACCAATCTTATAGCTGCTCATAAATAGCTACCTCGCAAGAAATGAAAGAACTAAATTCATAAGCGAGACCCGTTTATTTGTAAATCCGTGATCCGTCTTCCATGTTTGGTAATCAAAATATGCCTTGTTTGAACCTCGTATAGCGTCGGCAATTGCCTTATTATCGGTATGTTCGTCAAGCATTATGATCTGTTTGTCGGCAAGCGATTGCGCGTCTTTAGAGAGGTCAAAGTCAGCCGGTTTCTCGATCACGGGCATAAATATGTCTTCCACTGGCGTGTTCAGGACGAAATATTTTGCGTCGAACTGCGGAGAGCTGACCATTTCGATCAGTTTGTCCCGACTCTTTACATTCTTGAAATCGGAATAGATATCCCACGTAGAGAGAGCGAAACCTTTTTTCACGGTCGGTAGTTTTTGTAGGGCTTTGAGAGTTACCCAGCCGCCCATGCTGTGGCCAAAAAGAGCTATGTTTGCCGGATCGATCTGAAATTTGTCTTGATTCTTTTCACAAAATGCGACCACGTTAACAACGTCTTGTACCGAGTTTTCAAAGCTGAATTTTCCTTGGCTTGCCCACGATCCCCGATAGTCAAAGTATATTACATTCCAGCCACGCGACCTTACTACCTGGGCAAGATCAAGATTACGCTCATTGCCCGGATAGCCGTGGAGCAATAACAATGTCGGGTGTTTTTGCTTGCCATTGGCACGGTAGAGAAATCCCTGAAGCATACTGCCTCCAGATGGGATCGTCAGTTCAACGGTTCCAGCCGGCGATGCCTCATCCCATGTGAGATCGCGTAATGTAAGCGTGTCTTGTCCTAACGCCAAGATCGAGAAAAGCATTACCATTAAAGTCAAAACGAGTAATCGCATATAAAATTATCCTATCAGACCCCAAACTGCTGCAGATGGTGATCGACGTGTTTGTATTGCGTTTCACCCCATTGACGGCCGGTGAGCGGGCCGAAAAAGCCGTGGATGTTGCCGTCGGTGCCGCTTTCACCAAGGCGGTGAAAATCACTTATCAGGCCTTTTAATCTTTCGCGAGTTGCTTCAAAATCAGGCTCATTTTGTATCTTGAGAGTCGGGCCGGTCGGGGCATTTTTCGGCATCGGTTTTTCACCAAGGAAACCGTCCTTAAATATCCAGCCTATCGCTTTGCCCAAAAACGCCTGTTGCATCGGCACTTTGCCGGTCGCCATTTCGAGCGCTACCGCATTGTGCTCCATCATTTGCGAAGGCGACATCTTGCCCCATTGCCGTTCGTTGTCCTGTGCCAATCTATCTAGTCTTTCGAGCAATTCCGCGTGCGTCTCCGCATCAAATATTGTTTTCATACGTCCTCCAATTTTATTGCTCCGATATTACACCAAATTTAGCATAAAGCTCCGCAAATCGCGTATTTTTGGCGAGCAATTCGACCTCTTCGATAGCCCAGGGCGAATATCCATTTGCAGGATCGCTGACCTCGATGATAAACGCTCCCCAATTTACCCAGCGCGTATCATTAACCTCAGCGGGATTTGGCCGCGGCAAATCGTTGAAAATGCCAACCAAAACCGGACATATCTCGTTTTCGACCACGCCGTCTTTTTCTGCCCGATAGCGAAAATCTGGTAGCACGATCTCAAGATCGCTCGCAGAAATTCCCAACTCATATTTCAACCGCCGCCTCGCCGCGTCCTCGACCGACTCAAACAGCATCACGTGACCGCAGCACGAATTTGACCACACGCCCGGCCATGTTTTCTTTGTCAAAGCACGCTGTTGGAGCAACAGTTCGCCTTTGTCGTTAAATAGAAACACGGAAAACGCACGGTGCAATTTGGTGCCGGCGTTATGAGCAGGTAATTTAGGTGCAGTTCTAATTGCGGTATTTTCCTCATCAACCAGTACGATCATGTCATCGAAAGCGTAATGGTATTTGAAATAAAATGCCGCGAGCATCACCATCACGCCAACGCCTACGACCATCGCGATAAACAACCCCGAAAAAAAAGCGATCGCCGTCCAAAAAAATATGAGGAAAAAGGAGCTTGAGACCATCTGAACCGGTACCGGCAGCAATGGTTTTCTCAGGTAAGTAAATATCTCTAGAACAACCGCCGCGACCGCCCCGGAAAACAACCAGCCCTTGAAATTAGAATAAGGCACGCCGTAAAACGGCCCACCGCCTTCGTATCGCCAAAAGCCTATCTTTACTGCTCCCGGATCTATCACTAGATCGAAAACCACAAGCAAAACAGCTACGGCAACGATTCGCAAAATGACATTTCCGATCGTCCGTCTTACCACCGCATACACTGCCAAAACGAGCGGGGTCCACCCAAGTGCGACCGTCCAAGGCGTATAACCAAACAGCCGAAACCCGAGCAGTTCTGAGTATCCAAAATGTCCGTAGGGAAAACCCGTCACGATTGCCGATGTCTCGATCAGTAAAGCCAAAACGCCAAATATGACGAATAGTATAATCGCGTCACGCCGACTAAGCCATTGCATCGTCGCCCAGAAAACGGGTATCGCGAATAAAATGACGTTTATGCCAGAAACATAATGCGCTTCCGCCGGAATGACGACATTCGCCATAAAAAATGCCCCGGTCGCTAGAAACGCACATACCGCAGCCGTGAGAATTAAGTTTTGTTTGCTTATCACACGCATTGAAAAATAGACGGACACCGCCCAAATCGCCATAATATCACTTAACTTATGCCCGACATTCGATTTTTGCTAAAGGTCAGCCGCCCGCGATTTTGGTTTTACATCTTCGGGCCATATATCGTTGGACTCATCGCCGGAGCCGCTACGCGTGGCGAACTGCTGGACTGGCGAAATGCACTTTTCGCAATATATTTTCTTTTTCCGGCCAACCTGCTGATCTACGGCGTTAACGATATTTTTGACCACGACACCGACCAGCTAAACGAGAAAAAGCTCGAATACGAAGCCCTTGTTCAAAAGGATCAGCAAAGATCCCTCGCGATCTGGATCGCGGTTTTTAATCTTCCTTTCATCGTCTTGGCGTTGATCTTTGTGCCGGCGAGGTGGATATCACTCGCCGGATTTCTCTTCTTTTCGATCTTTTATTCCGCTCCGCCGATCCGTGCAAAAGCAAAACCTTTTCTCGACTCGGCATTTAATATCTTATATGTATTTCCCGGCGTGTTTGGCTATCAAATGCTCACCGGAGGCTTTCCGCCATATCTTTTACTGATCGCCGCCGGACTCTGGACCGCAGCGATGCACGCGTATTCGGCAATTCCAGATATCGAAGCTGACAAACATGCCGGGCTGAAAACTATCGCTACAGTTTGCGGTGAGTATGGAACGCTGGCGGTTTGTTTCTGCTTTTACGCCGCCGCCGCGACCCTGGCTTTCGAGTACCTTGGTTTTATCTGCGTTTCGCTAGGCAGCGTTTATCTTATATTGATGATCGCATCTGTCAGATCGGTAAAGACGGACACTATATTCAAACTAT
>JBKJRA010000148.1:0-4939 GCA_046594975.1 Pyrinomonadaceae bacterium
TATCGAGGACGAACTGCCATCCACGAACTGCTCGATATGTCAGACGCGATCGCGTCTGACATATCGAGCAGTTCGTGGATGGCAGTTCGTCCTCGATAACCGGTGTGATTGCAGGCGTCGCAGCCGACACTGCGGTAAAAGACAGTATCCGGGGGCAGCGTTTCCCGAACCATTCCAGACTCGGTCAGTTCTTCGTCGGTCGGCGTGTAAGCCCGTTTGCAGGTCGGGCAAAGCATCCGCACGAGACGTTGGGCAAGCACGCAGTTGAGCGACGACACGAAATTGTACGGCTCGACGCCCATGTTCAAAAATCGGCCGATAACGTCGATGACGTTGTTTGCGTGGACGGTTGTGAACACAAGGTGGCCCGTCAGAGCTGACTGAATCGCGATCTGAGCGGTCTCTTCGTCACGAATTTCACCGACCATTATCTTATCGGGATCGTGACGCAGTATCGAACGCAGTCCGCGTGCAAACGTCAGGCCTTTCTTTTCATTGACCGGGATCTGAACGATGCCATGCAATTGGTACTCGACCGGATCTTCGATAGTGATGATCTTGTCTTCTTCGTTACGGATTTCGTTGAGTGCCGCGTAGAGCGTCGTCGTTTTACCCGAACCGGTCGGGCCGGTGACCAAGACCATACCGTAAGGTTCCTTAATATAGAGCCGAAAACGCGACACGTCTTCGGGGTCGAAACCGACGACATCTAGGTCGAGATTCTTAAAACTTTCGTTTATCTGCTCTTTGTCGAGGATACGAATGACGGCGTCTTCGCCAAACACCGTGGGCATTATCGAGACACGAAAATCAACCGTGCGGCCCTTATACCGAACGCGAAAACGTCCGTCCTGCGGTATCCGGCGTTCGGCGATGTCGAGTTCGGACATGACCTTGATACGCGAGATGAGCATCTGGTGAAACGAGATATCGATCGGATCAACCTTAGCGTAGAGTGCTCCATCGATGCGAAATTTGACCTGAACATCACGCTCTCGCGTTTCGATGTGAATATCGGAGGAACGCGATTCCATTGCGTTGTAGAGGATGGTATCGACAAGTTTGATGATCGGAGCAATGGCGGAATCATTTGCGAGGCGGTCGAGATCGAGCACCTCTTCGCCCTGATCGGTCTCTTTTACAAGCGATATTTTGAATGTCGAAGCAGCCTCTTGCAGCACACGTTGGGTCGAATCCCCTTTCCGCAGCACTACATCTATTGCTCCCGCAGTCGCGACGTAGGGCACGATGCGGACGTTAAGCACATTCTCCAATTCGTCGAGTCGCTCAAGATTTGTCGGGTCGGCCATCGCGGCGTGTAGGTTGTTTCCCTCGCGTCGCAGCGGTACAAACTGGTTTCGCAGCATCAGATCGACCGGCAGTTTTGCAAGCTCTTCGTGATCTACAGGCGATTCCTGCTCAGGCGGCAGCAGATCGATAAACGGCAGACGGTATCGCATCGCGAGGGCCTTTGCCTCGGTCACCTCGGGTGGTTGTTTGTCTAGAAAGTCGCTGACTTCGATCGTTGGTGCTGCTGTATTTACTGTTTCAGTCTGTTCCATTTCTTTGTGCTATTTACGTCCGCCGGTCGGCCCGGACGAGATCATTTGAATGATCGGTAGATATATCGCAAGCAAGATCGTAACGACAACGCCTGCCATAAATAAAAGGATCATCGGCTCGAGCAGTGTTGTGAGCTGTTCGAGTCTGACCTCGGCTTCGGAATCGTAGAATCCTGCAACCTCGTCGAGCATCTCCCGCAGGCTGCCCGAACGTTCGCCGATCCCAACCATATCAAGCGCAAGTTCCGGCATCCAATTTGCCTGTTCGAGAGCCTCGGTAAAGCCTCGTCCCTCGCGGATCATTGGTAAAACGCTCTGACTCTTGCGCCGCAGCTCAAGATTATTGATCGCCTGCGACGATATCTCCCACGAATCCGGTACCGTGATGCCGCCCGAAAGCAGCGTCGAGAGCGAACGCGAGAGCTGCGCCGTCGCCATGTTGCGTATTAACTGCCCGGCAATAGGTATTCGCAGTAAAAACTTGTGCAGCATTAGCTTGCCGCTGTAAGTTTTCAGCCACACGTAAACAACTAATCCAATAATTATCGCAAGCGGCAGCAGCCAAATAATGTTGCCGGAAATACCGTTCGCAACCGCTAATACTACGACCGTAACTGTTGGTAAACCGCGATTTGCGCTGAGACTCTTAAATAGATCGGACATTCGCGGGACAATGTAAAGTGATAGAAACGCAACCATCATCGTTGCCGCAACCAGCAAAAAAGCCGGATATGCGAGAGCTCCGCGAAGTTTACGTGAAATGCCGACGCTGCGTTTTAAATATTCGACAAAGCGTGCAAGAACGTCGTCGAGGGCCCCGCTCTGTTCACCTGCAAGTATCGAGGCCGTGTAAATGCGCGGGAATAAACCTTGTGCTTCGAACGCTTCTGAAAGCGGGATGCCGCTTTTGATCTTTTCCTCAACATCGGCGAGGACGATACGCAGATTGCCGGATGCCGAACGTGTTTTCAACAACTCGATAGACTGCAAAACGGGGATACCCGCACGAAGCAGAGCAGAAAGCTGCTGATTGAACAACAGGAAGTCTGCTTGTTTGACCTTGCCCTTTTTACTGCCGCCAAGTGACAGCACACCGGAAAGCCCTTCGTTAGCGGTCGAGACTGCAAATACACGAAAGCCTTCACCCTCGAGGCGCGTTCGAGCCTCGCTGGCAGCCGTCGCCTCAACTATTCGTGTAACTATCTCACCCGAAGGCGTGCCGAGACGGCAAATAAATTCGGTCATATCCAGGTCAACAATTGTCTATTAGCCAAAATCTCACCGAATTATATCACGCAACCGACAGGTAAATGTTGCACGTGCACCGCATCAAATATTTTCGTGCCTCAAAACAACTATTACGCCGTACGCATCATCCAAAATTTATCTTGTAGCGAGTGTATTCATTCAATAGAATGTAGAGTACTGACTGGGAGCATTATGGCTGTTTTTGAGCGTCTTGGTTTTGTCCGCATCATCGGACTAAAAAGTTCCTTGCTTTTTGCTCTCTCTTTGCTTGTTTTCAGTTCATTTACGTTCGCCCAAAACCCCTCGCCGACACCCACTCCCGAAGACGACAACAGCGGCCCTGTGCGCATTAAAACTGATCTTGTGACGCTTACATTAACAGTCACCGACCTTTACGGACGTTATGTTTCGGGGCTTAATAAGAATGCGTTTACCATTATAGACAATAATCAGGAACAGGATGTAACGTTTTTCAGCGACAGCGACGCACCGATCTCAGTAGGGATTTTGTTTGATGTTTCCGGATCAATGGGGGGCGAAAAGATAAGCAAGGCTCGCAAGGCGCTTGCACGATTTATAGCTACGAGCCATCCGTCTGACGAATACTTTCTGATAGCATTTAACAGCAAGGCCCAATTGCTGCTTGACCGCACACGTGACGGCGATGCCGTGCTCGATAAACTCACGCTCGTTCAACCGAAAAATAATACAGCTCTTTACGACGCGGTTTATCTGGGTATTGAGAAAGTTACAAAAGGCAGCCACAACAAACGTGCATTACTTATTATCAGTGACGGGCAGGATAATTCGTCGCGTTATAACTTTGGAGAGGTTCGCCGTTTGATCAAAGAATCGGACGTTGTCAGCTACGCTGTCGGCATAATGAACGGCAATGATTCGTCGAGTGCTAACGGTATGCAGGGACAGGCTTTTCTCGACGAGATATGCTCCGTGACGGGCGGAAAGGCGTTTTACCCGCAGACCGATGTCGAAATGGATGAAATATTCGAACGCATTGCTCTCGAATTGCGTCACCAATATTCCGTTGGATACATACCAAAAGACTTCCAGCCGGACGGAAAATGGCGTAAAGTAAAAGTTAAGGTCAAACCCCCGAGGGGTTTGCCGCGTCTAACGGTTCGCGGGCGTGATGGTTACTATGCCACGCCAAATCCGGCTTATCGCTAAAAGGCATCTATATATAAAATGAGAAGAAGTCTATATCTGCTAACTATCGTGTTTGTGGGCACGTCGTTTGTGTCTCTGTTACATTCGGACTCGACGGCAAATGCTGCGGGCAAACCAACGCCTACGCCAAAGGCAAAGACCACGCCGACACCTATGCCGGTTCCGGCCCCGACATCCGTTGTTGTCCAACCTACGCCGAAACCTTCGCCGACGCCTGACGAGATCATCAAGATTGACACTGAGCTTGTTAATCTAAACGTCCGCGTTATCG
The DNA here is from genome assembly GCA_046594975.1 of Pyrinomonadaceae bacterium. Taxonomy (GTDB): domain Bacteria; phylum Acidobacteriota; class Blastocatellia; order Pyrinomonadales; family Pyrinomonadaceae; genus OLB17. The sequence continues at coordinate 4,270 of JBKJRA010000148.1, forward strand.
ATCGCAATAATCGCCCAGTAAACAACCTGACGGAAAAAGACTTTAAGATCCTCGAAAACGGAGTTCCGCAGCAGATAGATTTCTTTTCGAAGGCCGAGGTTCCTACCAATTATGCGATGGTTATCGATAATTCGGGCTCGATGCGGCAGCTGCTCGACAAAGTTATCGAGGCTGGTAAGATCTTGGTGAATACCAACCGCCCGGATGACGAGACGATGATCATACGTTTTGTCAGCCGCGATAAGATCGAGATACAGCAGCCCTTTACTGCGAATAAGACAGATCTGAACGACTCTTTGGACAATCTATTTATCGAAGGCGGACAGACGGCGATCATCGACGCGGTTTACTTGGCAGTTGAAAATACCGACGAATATGAAAAGACGCAGAAATCTGACGATCACAAACGCCGTGCGCTGATACTGGTATCTGACGGCGAAGACCGTAACAGCTATTACAACGAAAAACAGTTGTTTGACCTGCTTCGTGAATCCGAAGTGCAGATCTACGTTATCGGGTTTGTCAACGAGCTTAGCAACGAGGGCGGTTTTATCGCCAAAAGCCCGCAGGGTAAGGCAAAGGCATTCTTAGAGAGGATCGCAACCGAATCCGGCGGCAAAGCTTACTTCCCTACTTCGTCAGCTGCATTGCCCGATCTGGCAAAAGAGAT